>USNU01000126.1 GCA_900556095.1 uncultured Bacteroidales bacterium
CCGACCCCGCGCCAATCAGGCAGTCCTCGCCGAGTGTGTGTCCGCAGACGATGGTTGCGTTGGCACCCACACTGGCACCGCGTCGCAAAATTGTCTCTTTGTATTCCGCCTTGCGACTCACCGCCGCCCGCGGGTTGATGACATTGGTGAACACCATACTCGGACCGAGGAACACATCGTCCTCGCAGCGCACGCCCGTATAGACCGACACATTGTTCTGAATCTTACAGTTGCGCCCCAGCACCACATCGGGCGAGATAACCACATTCTGCCCGATATTGCAGTCCTCGCCTATCCTGCACCCCGACATAATATGCGAAAAGTGCCAAATCTTCGTTCCGCGACCTATATTGCACCCCTCGTCCACATAGGACGATTCATGCACAAAATAACTACGAGACTCCGACTCCCCCTCATTCCCCCTCAAAGAGGGGGATGTACAGAGCGGGTTATGTGTATTTTCTATGCTCATTGCTTGTTCGATTTTGGTTGTTTACGGGTAGCCTATAAGGAGTTCTACTCAGCCCACCGGGCTTCGTTTCGCTCCGACGCTCAGTGCACATAGTGCGCCCGTCGGTCGCTTTACCCTTGCTTATCCCTTGCTTATCCCTTGCTGACTGCTTGCTCTTTTCCCCGACTCTTTTTCGCGGGTCTGTCGCGGGTCGATTAGAAGAACGCTTTGAAGATATCGTTTCCGTTGGCGAATATCAGCAACGCCAGCAGCAACCAGAATCCTATCGTGTTCGCGATCTCCAAAAATTTGTCGCTCGGTTTGCGTCGCGTGATGATTTCCCAGAGCAGGAACAAGATATATCCGCCATCGAGTGCGGGTATTGGCAGGAAGTTCATAAACGCCAGAATCAGACTCAGGAAAGCGGTCATATACCAGAACGACTGCCAGTCCCAAATGCTCGGGAACATGTTTCCGATGGCACCGAAACCGCCCAACGACTGTGCCCCCTCTTTGGTGAATACCAATCGGAACTGCTTGACGTAGTTGCCCAACAGGTCCCAGCCATAGCAGACGCCCGCCGGTATCGCCTCCCAGAAAGTGTAGTCGGTATGCTCAATCTTGAAGAACGCGTATTTCGATTTCTGATAGACGCCCAATCGGCACTGGTCGCCGATAAACAGGTGCGCTGTCATCGGTTCGCCCGCGCGATAGAAGTCCAGCGTGATACTATCGCAGGGGTGTTTTTGCAACTCCTCGGTTACCAACACCGCACAAGGCGTTGCCACGCCGTCCACTGCCACCACGCTGTCGCCCGCCTTCATACCCGCGAGGTCGGCAGCATTGTTCGGCATGACGGAATCTACCACAAACGGCACAAACTCCGTGATGAGGATATAAGGTCGTTTCTGATACAAATCGTCGTTGCGCTGTTTTTGTCGTTCCTGCCGGTCGTGTTCGTTTTGCATAGCGAGGTAACGTGTGCCGAGGTCCTTCGACATCACCAATTCCAACGTGTCCGTACCGCGAAGCACCACCACGTTCTGCTTGCCCTCCACGATAAGCCATTCCACTACATCGCTCAAGTTTTGCGGCTCTACTCCATTGATTGTCAGTATCTTATCCTGCTGACGAAAGCCCTCTTGCTGCAGCAGTTCCGAGTAGTAGAGTCCCGTGTCAACGTTGTGCAAAGGCATGGTGTCGGTGCCCCAAGAGAACAGAATCAGTCCGAACATCACCAACGCGGCGATGAAATTGACCAATATACCGCCCAAGATGATGAACAACCGTTGCCAAGCCGGCTTCGAGCGGAACTCCCACGGCTGGGGTTCAGTCGGCAAGTCAGTGGTCGATTTCGTCTCGTCCACCATACCCGCGATGGAGCAATATCCGCCGAAAGGCAGCCAACCGATACCCCATTCAGTGTTGTCGGGGTCACGACGCCAGTCGTCGGCAGGCAGAGTCGCACGCTCCTCGTCCGTCATCGGGCGATAGATTTTATTCCCTTTCGCGTCTAATTTCGGCTCGTGTGTAATCTCGTCTTCCACCTCTACCAACGCGGGTTCCACGTTCTTCGCAAAGAAGCGAAAACGCCAACGCCCACCCACTTTCTTTGCGCGAAAGAGCGAGATACGCGGATTGAAAAACATATAGAATTTCTCCACGCGTACCTTAAATATACGCGCGAAGGTGAAATGCCCCAATTCGTGAATAACGACCAAAAAACTAAGAGCAATGATGAGTTGTAACCAACGCATTTTTCTAATTATAAGTTATAAATGATGTATTAAATCGGCGGCTATCTGTCGCGCCATCTTGTCTGTCTTTACATAGTCCTCGTAGGTCGGTTCTTTCAGATAATCAGCGCGTTGCATAGTCTCCGCTATTATATCCGACATCTGTAAAAAGCCACAACGCCCCTCTCGGAACATCAGGTTCGCCACCTCGTTGGCAGCGTTCAGCACACACGGGATATTGCCCCCGCGGCGTATGGCGTGGTACGCCAAGCCGAGGTTGGGGAAACGCTCCAAGTTAGGCTTCTCGAAAGTCAAGTCGCGGGTTTGAAACAAGTCCAAGCGCGGAAAATCGCTCTCCACACGTTCCGGGAAGGTCAGCGCATACTGTATCGGCAGGCGCATATCGGGCGCACCGAGTTGGGCTTTCACCGCCCCGTCGCAGAACTGAACCGCGCTGTGGACAATCGACTGCGGGTGTACCAACACCTCTATTTTCTCTGCCTCCACGCCAAACAGCCATTTCGCCTCTATCACCTCAAACCCTTTGTTCATCATGCTTGCCGAGTCGATGGTTATCTTCGCGCCCATGTCCCAGTTCGGGTGTTTCAGCGCGTCGGTTGCCGTTACGCGGAACATCTGTTCGCGACTGAAAGTGCGGAACGGACCACCGCTGGCGGTGAGCAGAATCTTCTCTATCTCGTTGTCTTGTTCGCCCGTAAGTGACTGAAAGATAGCCGAATGTTCGCTATCAACGGGCAAGATAGGCGTGTGGTATTGCTGTGCCAAACGGCAGATTATCTCGCCTGCCACCACCAATGTCTCTTTGTTCGCGAGGGCAATGGTCTTGCCTGCTTTTATCGCCTCTATCGTCGGACGCAACCCCGCATATCCCACCATCGCTGCAACCACGACATCAATACTCGGCATGGTTACCATCTCCGCGATGGCGTCCATACCCGCCCACACCTTTATCGGCATATCGCTAAGTGCCTCACACAGTGGCTGATACAGACTATCATCAGCAACACACACCACCTCGGGACGGAACTCACGCGCCTGCTTCACAAGCAGATCGATACTCCTGTTCGCCGAGATGGCATATACCTCAAAGCGGTCGGGATTCGCACGCACCACGTCCAAAGTCTGCGTGCCGATACTACCCGTACTGCCCAATATCGCTATTTGTTTCATGTACTAATTATATGTATGTTTCCTGCTCGCTACGCAGATTTTGGGGGAGTTCCTGCTCGCTGCGCTCACGAGAAATAAAAGAAATTAAATTATTTCTTATTTTGATTCTTTTATTTCCTTAATTTCTCTCGCACCGCGACAGCGTGTGCGTAGGAGACCACATCCATCCCTTAAAATGCAATCACTTCTTCAGGATTGATGCATTGTCCGTTTTTCCATAGTTCGAATTCCAATAATCGTTGCTCACTGACTATACCGAGTGTCTCGCCTGACTGCACTTGTGTTCCTGCCGGTTTCAACACCGTTCCGATCCGCCGATACACGCTCAAGTAGTTTTCGTGCTGCACCATCATCGTGTAGGTGTCGTCTAATTCCTGCTGAACATAGATGACTGTGCCTGATAGTACAGAAGTGATGTTTTTGTTGTCTGTGGTTTGCAACACGATGCCATATTGTTTTTGTTCGGGGCCACAATGTGTAGTAACCACACCTTGTACCGGTCGGAAGAAACTGATGGTAGGCAGAGCATTGGGCGTATCAAAGAACTGCAGATAATCTTTCTCCTTCTCCTCATATTGCGAGAGAAACTCTTCAGTGGCTTGGTTCTTGGCTTCGAGCAACTCTGCTCGCATAACAATCTGCATAGAGTCAAGACTCTGCACTGTATCGGACTGAATCTCGCCGGCTGTAACCTGCTTAATCACCTCTAAATAACGGCGTTGTAATTCAATGTCGGTGCTTAGCGAATCTACGCGTGCTGACTCGGTAATCAGTTGCTGACGAATACTCTCGCCGTATCCCGGTAAGACATTGCGGATAGGAGTGTAAATAATCAGCAGCGAGAAAACGCAAACTACCACCACAAACAGCAGAAAGAGCATACTGAATACGCCAAGTCCGCTTAAGCGAATATGCCATTTCTCATTCAGACTGCTCTCGTCCATCACGGTCAAGCGGTATTTGTACCGTGCCCGTTGCCAAAATCCCTTTTTCTGCCGGTTGTTGTCCATAAATTAGTAAATTATAGGTCTAATCGGGCTGATAAGTCCAATCAGACCTATAATCTGTGTATGTTTGTAGTTCTTAATCAAGTATCGTGCAGCCCTCGCACAGCTTCAGTTGTTTGAAGAAGTCGTTGCCTTTGTCGTCCACAAGGATAAACGCGGGGAAGTTCTCCACCTCAATCTTCCATATCGCTTCCATACCCAGTTCAGGATACTCCACGCACTCGATTGACTTGATATTCTCCTGTGCCAAGATGGCTGCCGGACCGCCTATCGACCCGAGGTAGAACCCGCCGTGTTTTTGGCAGGCGTTGGTTACGTCTATCGAGCGGTTACCTTTCGCCAGCATTATCAGACTGCCTCCGTGGTCTTGGAACTCGTCAACGTACGGGTCCATACGCCCTGCCGTAGTCGGTCCCATCGAACCGCAAGCCATACCTTTCGGCGTTTTCGCCGGACCTGCATAATAAATCGGATGGTTCTTCAGATACTCCGGCATCGGTTCGCCGGCATCCAAGCGTGCTTTTATCTTTGCATGCGCAATGTCGCGACCTACAATTATCGTGCCGTTGAGCGACAGACGT
>USNU01000127.1 GCA_900556095.1 uncultured Bacteroidales bacterium
TTCCAATCCTTGCTGCAACCGAACAGGGTCGTGAAGCAACCAATCCGCCACGGCGATGGTCATCACAGAATCATCTGTGAAGGAACTACCGTCCGAGAATAACGGGAAATCGGTTGTCTTAATGTTGCAAAACTCGTAGATACTGCCTACGGTGTCGCCAATAAGTGCGCCTAACATAATTGATGAGGTTTTGGGTTGATTATTATTTGTGGTTATACATGAATACAGTTTTGTTTCATTGCCCTTTTGTGTACCCTGCCAATATGCGATAGTAGTGTCGCTTATCGGATTGTCGGGAGTGGTATGAAGCATATCCATCATTTGTGCGAACAAGTTGGCAGAACATTGCGGGTGCCCCGTCTCGTGCAACGATTGCAGCATACGGGTCATACGCAGGAAATTATGATAAGGCAAACGGAAGAATGGTCTGCCGCCACGATACGTATGGATATTTCCATCGCCACTACAGTCAAAATCCATATAGTGAAGATAACAGCGGCAGGACTTGCAATAGTTCTGCAACGCACATTGATTGCCATGCAGCATAGCCACAAAATGCTCATCTATCGTGGACACCTTAAAATTAAAACGGCTTGGTTGCGATGTCGGGAATATCCACTGAATGAAATCGTGATACCTTTCCATATCGTTATCCGTAAAATTCACAATATCCTCGTGCCGATGCGGAATGCAAGCGTCTTCCTCATTCTGAAAGAAGCGCAGAAGCAGTTGGTTGTCCACTTTGTTCGGGAGTAGTTGTTCCGTATCCCGTGCAGAGATTATCATACGATTTATTTCCTTCGTATGTTGTTCCCGCCATCTGCCAAACAAGGCGGATAGTTTTCTAAATATATTCATATTATATTTCCTCCGATAATTGTTGCCGAGTCTGCTCATCGGCCGTATCCGTCAAATCGCAGACATTCTCATTATCGTTGTCAAGCGCAGATGAATGCAACAACGTTTCCGGAATCTCACGTCTGCCACGTATCAATTCAAGGGCCACATAGTAACCAATCTCTTTAAGGTAAGCAAGAAGCGGTGCTTTAAGTTTTTCTTCTGTCATCCGCCCAGTCAGAATATGCTGCTGCAGGCGGATAAAAGCCTCTTGGTAGGTATCCTCTATATAATCCTCGTCTATATGAGTGCGAGACAATACAGAATACCGAAACGAGGATTGCCAGGCATCATACGCCCAGCGAATCCCCTGTTGATTGTTTGTCAGAAATGCTTGTATGATTTCGGTATCAGTCATAATTTATTGAACTAATGAAGAACGACAACCGAGTTGATTATATTCGCGAACTACCCCTTGCCATTGTTCCTCAGAGATAATGTTTATTTTGCGAGCCATTTCGAGTACCCGATAGCCAATGCCCATCAAGTTGTCAAAGCCGACAGGAAGCACGACGGAAGCATGGTCTTTGCCTGCATATACGACACATTGCACATGGTTTTCGTCCACTTCTTTTACCATTGCCTTGGTAGGCTTTACCGAATGTTTCTGTCCGTCCAATGTAAGCGTTACGACAGGTGTCTCGGCAGGAAGAGCGGTTGCTACTTGTCGGTTACCTGCAAAAATAGTTGCACTCATCAGGCAGAATGCGAGAGCCATCATCATCTTTTTCATAATCGTTGTTGTTTTTAGTTTGTAACGGGCAAGCATTGTTGCCTGCTTATACTTATAATGATTACGAAAAGCACAAAGGTAACCTACGGCAAAAAAATATTTATTTTTCAAATCCATGGATAGCGAGAACGAAGCGTGGTGAGGTTTTGCTCAAGGCGGGAGAGGAAAATGCGGGAGGCGGGAGAATCGGGATGCAAGAGGGTGTGATGACGGTCGAGATAGAGTTGATGAAGAGGGTGCATCTCCTGTTGCGTGGCTGCGGACATATACGCAGAGACGAAACGCTCCCAGATATAATTGACCGCCACGGAAGAGGGGTGCAACATGTCGTCGGCATAGAAACGATAGTCACGCAGTTCGTCGAGGAGGATTTCGTAAGAGGGGAAATAGTCGATTGAAACGGACTGATTATCTGCAAGTTGTGCGATTGCCAACAGAAGCGTCGCCTTGGAGAGTTGGTTCTCGTGGAGACCGTCTTTGATGTGGCGAATCGGAGAGACGGTGAAGATGAAATGCTTATCGGGATTGGCGGAGATAATAGGTTGCCACGCCGATACAATCTCGTTTACCGTAAGGCGGCGACGCGTGAATCGGTCAGCAGGAATCTTATGGCAGTTTGCCACCACGACCCCATCTTGCTCATAGACCCACGCCGTGCCGAAAGTGATAATCACCACAGAAGCCTCAGCGAAGGCACGTTGCAGGCAGTCGATACTCTGCCGGATATTTTGCCCGGTCTGCAGGCGGTCGGGAGAAGAAAAAGCGCCATGATGGTACATTGAATGGTAGAGACCACCCCACTCCACCAACTCGGGCACCTGATGCAAAGAGAGGGCTTGGGCAATAGAAAGCGGGTTGTAGAGCGTGCCGAAAGGGTTCGCCGTGATTTGAAAATAGTACTCGGCGAGTTTGACGGCGATATTGTCCGCGAAACAAGAACCGAGCAGGAGTATATGGTCGGTGTAAGCGATGGGCTTATCCGCAGCGGGAATATGAATCGGAGTGGTGAAATTCATTTTGTCTGCGTTTTTAGGTTTTTAGAACATGTAATTAACCATGTAATCTTCCATATAATTTTCTTATTTGGTGAGGATGGTAATTGGCGTGTGAGTAGATGTTATTTTTTGAAACATATAATTAACCGTGTAATTGACCATATAATTCGTTGTTAATTATTTCTTTGGATATGTGATTATTGACTATTCGAAGTGCATGACGCGGGCGGGACTGATTTTGGTAACGATGGAAGAAGGGGCAAGCATGATGAGCAGCGAGACGGCTATCGTACCGATATTGAGCAGAAGCCACCACCCCAATGGGAAAGCGATTGGCACATAATTGACATAGTAGGTGGAGGCTTCCAAAGGCAAAATATGCGTGAAATACTGAACGGCACACAACCCCAACCCCAACACATTACCCCAGAAAACGCCCTTGCCAATAAGCATTATTGCCTCGGAAATAAATATACGACGCACAAAACGGTTGTCGGCCCCCAGTGCCTTGAGGACACCGATGAGTTGGATACTATCCAAGATAAGAATAATCAGTCCGGATATAATACTAAATCCTGATACACAGAGCATTAGGAGAATTATCACCACCACATTCATATCCAACAAATTGAGCCATGCGAAGATTTGCGGGTTGAGTTGCTGATGGGTTTGGACGTAGTAGAGGTTGTAACCGTTCTCGTCCAAATGGTTCACCGTGGCGAAATAGACTTGGTCGGCAGTGTTGTCCAAATGGCGTATATTATCCACCAAAATCTCAACGCCAGACACTTCGTTTTCGTCCCAACCATTAAGACGACGCACTACATCGATATTGCCCAAGACGAAGATTTGGTCGAAGTCGCCAAAGCCCGTAGAATAGATACCCGTGATATGCAATTTGCGCACACGCACCGACTCGTCCACAAAATAACTGAGCATGGACTCGCCGACGCGCAGGGAAAGTTGTTTTGCCTGTAACTCGGAGATAATCACATCGTTAGTTTTCTCCGGGAGGGTGCCATCGATGAGGTTTGCGGCAAAATAGTTCCAATAGTCTGTGCCCTTGAAGACAATACCCGCAAAAGCGTCATCTGTTTTGACGATACCCGGTTTGGTGGCAAAAACTTGCACCGATGCTACATGCGGAAAAGCGCGCAAAGCAGTGAGCATAGAATCGGAGACAGAGACGGGTTGCATCTCATAGGTATTGTTATTATCGAAATTAACTATCTGAATATGAGAGCCGAAACCCGCCACCTTATCGGTAATAGTTTGCTTAAAACCGACCACGACACAGATGGTAATAATCATCACCATTACGCCGATGATAATACCCGCAAGTGCGACACGGACGGCGGGACGAGACGAACGCGCCTCAGCCTCCTTGCTACTATTCTGCGAGAAATAAAGGCGTTGGGCTATCCATATTTCGGGTTTTAATGGCATAGTTTTTGCTATATAAAGGCAGTATGAAACGACTATTTATTTGTACATTATTGATATTCATTGCTCTGTATGTTGCAGCGCAACCGCCTGAGACGGAACAGCCGCAGCGCAAGCCCGAGGAGGTAGCCAAGAAGCAGACCGAGATGCTTGTACGCGAACTTAGCATTTGCGACAGCGCAAAGATAGATACGCTCTACAGGCTACACCTAAAGTACGCGCGCATGCGCCAGAGGAGCAATACCCGCGCCGAGGATCTGAGTCGCTTGCAGCAGTTATATGCCGAATTGGAGCATATACTGAGCAAGGAACAGTATGAGCGGTTTAAGAACCACCAGTTGCAGGGTCCGCGCCGCCCGCAGACACCTCTCGGGCGGATGCCGAAGATGAGTGCCTGCTCGATACCCACCCGACAGCCCATTGCAGAAGAGCGTACGCAAGTAAGGCAGTAAGCGTGCCGACAACGAGTCCGCCGAGAATATCCAAGGGATAATGCACCCCAAGATACATACGACTATAACAATTAAGAGCCACCCAAAGCATCAAGCCACAGGTGGCTAATTTGTTTCTATACAATAAGGAGAATAGCAAAGCACACGCCATTGTATTGGCAGCATGGCTGCTGACAAAACCATACATCCCACCTGTATAACCACGGACGATATGAAGCATTCCCACAAGAGCAGGTTCGTGAGTGGGACGCAGACGGCATACAGCGTGCTTGATGATACCCGAAGATATATAGTCCGCCCCCCCAACCGCAATGGCAAAAGCGAGAATAATCAATACACAATGCGTGATGCACACTTTGCTTTTACTTGCTTTATAGGGTAAGATGCCATAATGATAAATAATCAGGGCGAGCAGAAAAGCATACAGGGGGAGCCACGTGGTA
>USNU01000128.1 GCA_900556095.1 uncultured Bacteroidales bacterium
TAATTTTTTCCTCCAATAATTGACATTACTTTTGGGGGGCTCCATTAATTGCCACTTATGACTTTTATATCTCCATTAATTGCCATTAACTGACCATTAATTTTTAGGGAACATGTAATTAGCCATTAATTAGACTATTAATTCTCCTATACTACAGACCAGAGATAAATTATATGGATAATTCGTGGTTAATTATATGTTATTTCCGTCCAATTCGGCATCCTTGGCATCGCGGTAGGTACGGCTCAGATACTGAAGCAGTTGCGTTGCCTGTTTCTGCACGGCTTCGGTGTCGGCGGAGACGGGACGGTGTTGCAGGTGCAAGAGCATAATCTGATAGAGCAACGTCAGACACGCCTCCACATCGGACATCGTCGGGCAGTCGGTCTTCGACTTCAGCAACGCCAGCGAAGGCATAAGTTGCATAACGGCAGCGCGATAGGTTGCCTCCTTATTCAACAGCAACAGGTGCAATTCCTCCATCTCGGCAAGGGCGTTCTTCGCCAACCGGATATGCCCCTTCTCCACCACTCCCTCGCGGTGCATCATCTCGTTCAGTTCGTGCAACTCGGGCGTTGCTTCCGCCTGCGCGGGAAAAGCGCGGAGGTAGTCCTCTATCTGCCACAGGTAGAGGATATATTCGGCAATGTTTTCCTTTTTACTCTTCATCTTCATCGTCAAAATCTATTATGTCTAAATAGTCATCGCTGAGGAATGTTTCTATCTCTCGGCGGTCTTTTTTGGTAGGTCTTCCCGTGCCACGGTCGCGTCCGGTTTGCCCTGCAAGGCGTGCCAGTTCGAGCAACTCCAACTGGTCGGGAGCAGTGATATCCTGCAGATAATCCGGCACAAGTTTCGCGCCAAGACGGTTTTCCGACAGTTGTTTGATACGATAAGTGTAGGTTATCGGCCCCTTGCGCACCGAGAAAATATCCCCTATATGGAACGTGCGCGAGGGCTTGAGTTGCGCACCGCCCATCGTGATTCGTCCTTTCTTGCAGGCATCAGCCGCGATAGTACGCGTCTTATAGAGACGCATGGCAAACAGGTATTTATCTACTCTAACTTCCATAGCCGAAATAATTATGAATCATGCGGGCAAAGCATTTTTCTATGCAATTAACGACTAATCAACTACCTCCCCGCACAAGTCAGTCGGTTGTCAATCATTCGCGAGATATACTGCTGTATATACGCTTTCAGGTAACTCTCCATCGACCGCACCTCACCGGTTTCGCTTGCCTCGCCAACGATATTCCGCTGCAACAATCTGTCTTTCTGATAGTTATACACCGCCGTAATCTGCTGTCCGTCGAACTGAACCAACAGGCTGTCGGACAAAATCTGATAAATGGGATGGTTGTAGCAGACGGCGTACGGATGTGTCTTGGGCTGTGTCAGCACATCCTCGCCAAACGCGAAATACGGCATGTCGTAACCCAAATACGCCAGCACCGACGGCATTATATCTGTCTGACTGACAGCCGCTTGCGCACGCTCATCGCCCTGCATACCCGCCTGATAGAACGCTATCGGCACCTCAAAGATTCCCTTGGCATTGGTGTACTCAGGATGGGTGAGTTGGTTGGTATGGTCGGCAGTAAGCACAAACAGCGTATGGCGGAACCACGGTTGCGTCTTGGCATAAGCAAAGAACTCGCGCAACGCATGGTCGGAGTAGCCAACACACTGATGGATAGGCAGTTGCCCATTCGGGAACACCCCCTCATAGCGTGCAGGGACACGGAACGGGTGATGACTCGACGCCGTGAAAACCGCCGTCATAAACGGTTCGGACATGGTGCTCATCGTGCGGGCATAGTATTGCAAAAACTCCTCGTCCCATATCGCCCACGTACCGTCGAAAGCCTCCGGTCCGTCGTACTCGTCCATACCATAATAGGCACCAAATCCCGCCGAGCGGGCGTATGCCTGAAAACCCATACTACCATTCGGCGCACCATGAAAGAACGCCGTAGTATATCCCTTGCGCCCGAGACAATCCGCCAACGACGACACCGCATTGGTGGAGTATGGCGTAACGATATAGGGCTCTATCAGCATAGGTATCGACGACAGCACCGAGGGCATGGCGTCTATCGACTTACGCCCAGAAGCGTATGAATATCTGTATGTTACGCTGTGCGCCAAGAGCGAATCGAGGAACGGAGTATAGCCTGTATAAGTTCCGCCGTCGAGGTCGTGATTATAGAAACCGATATATTCTTTCGAAAACGATTCCACTATCAGCACCACCACATTGAGCGGTTTTTCCACCATCGCCGAGTCGCCCCGATGTATAGGCGTCATCACGCTTTCTAACTCATTATCAGCGTAATAGCGCGGATTGATATAGGTCTCATTCTCAAGCGATTTCATCAGCGAAAAGGGCGTATTGAGCAGGATAGCCGTCTCTTGCGGGGTGTCGGTGTACTGGAGGGCATTGGAGATGGTTATCGGGCGTGTGTACCTGCCGAAACCGCCTCGGATTCCTATCACGCAGAAATATGCCGACACCAACAGCAGCACCGTTTCTCCACTGTAATACAGCCACTTACGTCCTTCCTCCGTATACGCTTTGCGCCGCGAGCAGACCACTATCAGCACTATCATCGCCAACGCAAACAGACTCACATACCAATACTGCACCACCGACTGAAGGAATATCGAGACAAGGTTGCTATCGTGCTGAAACTCAGAAAAGAACGTGCAAGTGGTGCGCCGGTCGGTAAACCGCACATACACCATATCGGCACAATTTACGGCAACCCCTATCGCGTTGGGCAGTCCGTAGAACCACTGCGCAACACGCTGATAATGAGCATGGTTTCGTATCCGGGCTGGCAGCGGCAAAAGCATCAGCAAGATATATACCGAGTTGAGATAGAGCACAGCGGTGAGGTCAAAACGGACACCCCCGCGCATCATCTCCCATAGGTGTGCCCTCGACACATTGGGAAACATGTCGGTATTGATGGCGTAGAAGAACCACCGCGACAGCGAATAAATCGCCATCACCACCAGCAGATTCCCCGCTGCCACCACCCACGGATGTTTCCAAAAACGCGCCATACCTACCCTGCAAATGTCTATTATCGAGTATCGAAACCTTACTATCTATGTAACATATTATGCTACCTTCTCTATCAAACTATTTTATTTCCCATTATAGAGATTCATTGTCCGGTCAATACCCTGCAAACAGAAACACGGAATCAGTTCGCACACCACCTTCATACGGTCGGGCATCTGTTGTTCTTCCTCGTCGGTCCATCTGCCCAACACAAAATTGCACTGTGCGCCACGGCTGAAGTTGTTTCCTATCCCAAATCGCACGCGTGCATAATTCTCCGTACCAAGCACCGACTGGATATTGCCCAATCCGTTATGCCCTCCATTCGACCCTTGTTTGCGAATACGGATAGAGCCAAAAGGTAGGTTGAGGTCGTCCACAAGCACAAGCATATTCTCCACGGGGATTTTCTCCTGCCCGAGCCAATAGCGCACCGCATTTCCGCTCAGATTCATAAAAGTGGAGGGTTTGAGCAGGACCATCTCAGCGTTCTTCACACGGCATTTTGCCACCATTCCGTAGCGTTTGTCCTCCCAAGTAGCATTCACCGTATCGGCAAAGGCATCAATCATACGAAAGCCAATATTATGGCGCGTTCCCACATATTCATCGCCTATATTTCCCAAACCGACAATCAGAAACTTCATTATTCAAGTAACAATTAGAAAATTAACATGCATTTATCCACTCCCTCGCTAACGACTCATTGAACGCATCAAAAAGCATAAAAGAGCGGAAAAGCCACTGCTCTCCGCTCTTTTATGCATCCGTTCTGTCCGGATTATTGTGCTGCAGCAGCGCTCTGACGAGTTGCTTTTACCTCTGCAACGCAAGCGTCCTTCGGGTTCATCATTGTCAGACCCTCGATATGAACATCGCCAACGGCAATTTTCTTACCAAGACCCAACTCGGTTACATCAATCACTACGCGGTCGGGGAACTGGGTATAGATACCGTTCACTTTCATCTTGCGCATGTTCAGAGCCAACTTACCACCGGCTTTCACACCTGCTGCGTGACCGGTCAGTTGGATAGGAATCTCAACTGTTACAGGCTTGTTTTCATCTACAGCGAGGAAATCGATGTGCATTACATCACCACTCAGCGGGTGGAACTGCATCTCTTTTACCACAGCGGTTTTCTTGACATCACCTACGGTAAGCAGTACAATCAAGGTGTCAGGCGTGTAGATCATCTGACGTACATCACTTGCAGCGACGGTAAAAGTCAGGTTCTCGCCTACGCCATAGATGTTGCAAGGAACGAGGTTCTCTGCACGAAGTGCCTTAGCGGCTTTCTTACCAAACTCCGAACGAGGAGTACCGGTCAATTCAAACGTTTTCATTGTGTTGTATTTGTGTTACTCAATATGGGGCAGTAAGACTACATCTGCATTGCGCAGCATGTATTGGTGAGGCTGCCCGTATCCCATCACACTTGCCCTGAAGGGCTTAAAAAAAAGAGCCTGCGGGCTCTTCCTTTAGTTGTCCAACCCGGAATCGAACCAGGATTTTCAGAACCAAAATCTGACGTAATAGCCTTTATACCATTGGACATCGTCGAAATCCGCTTGCGGCACAGAAATCTGCTATACAGATTTTAAGCCGCCGCGTTTTCTCCTCTTCAACTGCGAAAACTTACGTTTTCTTGTTGATAAAAGAACTTTGACGCCCGCTTGCGGTACGGGTCTTGCCGAACACCATTCCGCAAAAGCGACTGCAAAAGTACTGCTTTTTTTTGAGATGTGCAAATATTCAGTGATTTTTTCTTATTTTTTCGATAGTACAAGCGGCAAGCGGGATTCTCATAAATAGGAATTCCGGGCATCAGAACGATGATGCAAAGTTGTAGTAAGTGAGGCAATAGAACATTAAGCACGTAACACCCC
>USNU01000129.1 GCA_900556095.1 uncultured Bacteroidales bacterium
TTTTAGTTTAGTTTGTAATGCATATATGTGTATCTGTCGTTTCTTATCTAACAGCGAACCCATACGGGCTCGCTGTTAATTGTCAATATCATTCTTCAGTGTCAATCTCTATGCGCCCATTGCGTTTTTTGTGCTTGAGCCACAAACCATATACTTCGGAGCAGTTGCCTGCGGTGGTAAAAGCATGTATGTCGTTGTTGCGCATAAACTTCATTAGTGCTGAGAACTCGTCCTGTGTAAGTAGAGTCTGTATCTCAATGTATTCCTCATCGCTGTAACCACCCATAACCTTATATAAGGAACACCCGCGCACAAGGTCACCAATGATATATTTCCGTATCTTCTCGTAGTCGGGCGAGATGATACATACCCGCTTGCGACGATTGAATGAAGCAGAGAAGTAGTTGATTACCAATCCGTTGATCCATGTTCCAATCAATCCGATAACTACCATACGAAAATCGTTAATCAAAAACGCCGAGCAGCAAATCAATGCCCCGCCTATGGATACCGATGCGCCAATGTCGAAATGCAGGTACTTGTTGATAATTTTTGCCAATATGTCCAACCCGCCTGTGGAAGCGTTGATACGAAACTCAATCGCTTGACACACGGAAAGCAAAAAGACAAAGCATACCAGATCGAACCATACATCGCCCATACCCAATCCGGCAGACATTACCGAGTCTTTTACCTGTTCCATTACCTCCCCCGCACGACTCAGCAGATACGGATTACCGTGTGCATCCAATACCCTCTCGCCTGCTAATAGTTGTGCCTGAATATCCGGAGCAACTATCACTTTGTGGGTCAGATTGGTGTATGGATATACCCAATCCCAAAATTGTGTCAAAGGTCCCAATATCATGGCAGTATAAACCGTCTTCGCTCCAAATTCATTGCCTATCAACAAGAATGCCATAAGCAACAAAACGGCATTGATGCCCATCACTAAATAGGAGAATGTGTCTGCATTGCCGCCTATAAGGGTGTTAATGACGATGCTCAGACCCGAGATTGTTCCAACAATCAAGTGGCTGGGCATTAGAAAATAATAGACTGCCGCTGCACCGAGGACCATACCTGCGGTCATTAGCACCAATTCTTTCCAAAACTTGTGTGTGTGCATAGCGTGCCAAAACGATAAGCACAAATTTTTCCAATACTCTCTGGTGAAGTATTGACGTGTGTATTCATTCATGGTATTAAGAGTTAGTTGTCTCTTAGTACATATCGAGCCGTGTGCCGTGTGGTTTGGCTCAATAGTATGGTTTTGTTGTATGTTTCTCGATGTATAATTTGCGGTGTAGTACCGCGTATCGTCAGCAGCGAAAGTCCTTCGTTATACGTTACCCGATAATCTCGTTGCAACTCCCTAATAGCCTCCTCTACATATCTGGAACTATCTACGCAAACGGAGATAGTAACGGCTGATGATTGTATCAAAGACACCTTTAGGCGGTGACGGTGAATAATATCAAAGATCCGACTCAAACTTTCTTCTAACACAAAGGCGAAATCTTTGGCACGCATTGTGATGAGAATCTGGTTCTTTCGCCATATATATACAGGCACATCTATTGGTCCTTGGGCGGAGACACTAATGACAGACCCCGCTGCCAACGGGTCTGCAAAAGGCTTGACATACAAGGGGATAGACTTGTTCTCCAACGGGCGGATTGTCTTCGGGTGGATAATCTGTGCCCCCGAATAGGACAACTCCACAGCATCGTTGTAGGTCAGCTCGGGTATCAAAATGGTATCTTCCACCAATCTGGGGTCAGCATTCAGAATACCCGGAACATCTTTCCAAATCGTAACCGACTCTGCATCAAGCATATTGCCCAATAGTGCGGCGGTATAATCCGAACCTTCACGCCCAAGCGTGGTGCGCAAACCGTCTGCCGTTCCGCCGATAAATCCTTGTGCGACAAAAATATGCTTGTCGGACTGCGCCATGGCACTGCGAATCAGTTGTTCCGACACCGACATGTCCACATTTGCATCACGGAATGTGTTATCCGTGCGCAGAAGCCGTGTCATATCAATCCACTCACTATCAATGCCTTGCGTACGCAAATAGGCATTCACAATGGTCGTGGAGATAAGTTCACCCCAACTGACCAACTGGTCGTAACTCAAGTCGTAGTTTGCTGTGTCTTGTAGAGCGGGCAAATTGTGTATCGGCAGAATGTCCACAGATAATCCCAACTCTTGAATGATGGCAGTATGATAGTCTATCAGTGCCTTCCATTCCTGTTGCGCGGTGGCTGTATCGCCCGCCATCAGTGCGTTCAACACACGCTCCAAAGCATTGGTAGTCTTGCCCATAGCGGAAACGACGACCATCAGGTCGCCCTCTGCAAGGGAAACAATATGCGCCAAGTTACGGATTCCGTCAGCATTGCGCACTGATGCACCACCAAACTTATAGACTTTCATGTCTCTTGGTAGATGTGAAATGGATATCACATTATAATATATATCACATTATATATATAATGTCCATCTACACATCATTTTTATAAATTTGCCATCCGAATGGCGGTTACTGCCCCTTCAATCCCCTTGTTGCCCAACTTTCCGCCGGCACGGTCCTGGGCCTGTTGTTTGTTGAGCGTAGTCAGTACAGAGAAAATCACGGGCACATGACCTTGTGCATTCAATGTAGCCACGCCTTGCGTAACTGACTGACACACATAGTCAAAGTGCGGTGTATCGCCTTGAATAACACAACCGATAACGATGATGGCGTCCATATCGGCATATTCGTTGATAGTACGTGCTGCCGCATAGGTCAGTTCCACAGTTCCCGGAACGTGCAAAACGACAAGATTGTCCTCATCTACGCCGTGGGTCTTAAGCGTGTCTATCGCGCCTTGTGCCATCGGATAGGTTATATCCGAGTTCCAATCTGCCACAATAATTGCATAGCGCTGACGTCGGAGAACGTCAGCGCCGGGCAATGTAGTAGCATCATATTTCGACAAATCTGTAGTCATTATTCTGCTGCAATAGCAATGTATTTCTCAATATCTTGTGCCTCTACCGAAGTAGGATAGTCGTTCTTAATGGTCTCAAAAGCCTTTTTTGCGGCTTTTTTGTTACCTTGCTCAAGATATACAAAACCCGCTTTCTTCAGGCTCATCGGAGCAATCAAGTCGTTACCCGACTTAGCAGCGGCCTCAAAAGCAGAAATTGCTTTGCCATATTCCTCCAACTCAACGTATGTATCGCCAAGCAACTGCGAAGTAGCGGGGTCAATGGTTAAATCTTTGGCAGAGAATTTCTTGAGGTATTTGGCAGCCTCTTCGTACTCGCCGAGTTGGTAGTAGCAAATACCTGCGTACAGAGCAGCCAACTTACCCGGTTGATACATCTTGTAGGAGTCAGCAATTTCTTGGAAACCAATACATTCTGCATTATCTCCGTTGAGTGCTTTCTCAAAATCACCGGCCATAAAATATACTACGGCTTTTGCATTTTCGTCGCTTGCCTCAATGGCTTTGGGCTTGAATACGTACTGGTTGAGCGCAATAATGCCGCAGATAACCACCACTATAGCAGTGATGGTCCAACTCAACACCGCCGAATGCTTCTCAATCCATAGACCTACTGTTGAAAGTCCTTCATTTACTTCCTCCAAGTGTTGGTCTTTTTCTTGGAATTTCTTTTCTTCTTCTTTTTTCTTAGACATAATTATGTAGTTTTATATTATTCAATTTGTTATAGGATGCGCATATGATACACATATCATACAACGTGCAAAGATACTACTTTTCGACCATATACACAAAATTTATGATAAAAAAAGCGCGAAAAGCCGATTTTATACTTTTCTTGTACTATCAGAAGCAAGTAGCATTGTCAAAAAGAGTATTGTAGATATCAATTATTTTTTGTACCTTTGCACGCTAAATTGCGTATATGCGCGCGTACGGAAAATATATTGCTCTGTGGTTAGGTATGCTCTTGGGACTACAAGGGTATGCGCAGACTGAGTCTTTCTCTGCCTCAACGATCTCTCCGACCTCTCCTTCAGAGGAGGGGCTTGCGGCTATGGACACTACGAAGATTACGCAAAATACAGCGTCTATGCGCAAGCCAAATACCATCACCGCACCGATTGATTATGTTGCGAATGATTCGATTGTGCTGATGGGAAACGGAATAGCCTATTTGCATGGCGAGAGCGATGTCAAATACGAGCAGATGGAACTCACCAGCGAGTACATCCGTGTACACATGGATAGCAGTCAGGTGTTTGCGCAGGGGATATTGGACTCCGTAGAAGGCGAATGGATTGGTCGTCCCGTATTCAAAGATGGCAACGATAGTTATGAATCCGACCAGATAACCTACAATCTAAAGACCCAAAAGGGTTTTATCAGGAAGGTGGTAACCGAACAGGGGGAAGGCTATGTCATAGCCGATAAAACCAAAAAGATGGAAGGTAACACGATGATGATGGGCGGCGGTATATACACCACGTGCGACCAACATGAGCACCCGCATTTCTACCTGAAAATGACCAAAGCCAAGGTTGTTCCGGGCGAATATATCGCCACAGGTCCTGCCTATATGGTGGTGGGCGATGTGCCTGTACCGTTGGCTATTCCATTTGGATTCTTTCCGTTTACCAACCAGTATTCGAGCGGACTTATCATGCCCAATTTCGGCGATGACGGTACGCGCGGACTTTACCTGAGCGGTATCGGGTACTATTTTGCCATCAACGACTATATGGACTTGCAAGTAACTGGAGACATCTATACGCGCGGCACGTGGGCGGTGCGTGCGCAATCCAAATACATAAAGCGATACAAGTTCAATGGTAATATCAGTATCAACTACCGCAATGACGTAACGGGTGAAAAAGACTTGCCGAACTACTCCAAAGCGACTAATTTCAGTGTACAGTGGACGCACACGCAGGACGCAAAGGCGAACCCGTATAGCAC
>USNU01000130.1 GCA_900556095.1 uncultured Bacteroidales bacterium
TACGTACGCGCACTCCTGAATTCAACGGCGGAGAGACATATCATCTGCGCGCCACGCTGCGGGCTGGCTCGTTCGACCTGCTCAATCCGTCGGCGTTGCTGGAGCTGAAATTGTCAGACAAAGTCAACGCGTCGCTTAGCGCGGAATGGATAAATTCGAGCGGAAAGTACAAATTCCGTTACCGGCGTGTCAATCCGGCTGGTGAACTGGCATACGACACAACAGCCGTGCGCCAGAACGGCGACATTAACGCCACTCGCCTGGAGGCTAATCTCAATGGCGTGGTGAAGTCCGGACAGTGGCATTTCAAGGTCTACAACTACAATTCCGAGCGTGGCGTGCCGGGGGCGATAGTCAACAACGTATGGCGTCGCGGAGAACGCATCTGGGACACCAACTCGTTCGCTCAAGTCAATTATACTCAGACATTCGGCAAGTTCACCACGCTCAACAACCTGAAATATGCGTTCTACCGCACCCATTATGTCAACAACGACGACAAGCAGATAAAAATCGACAATCTGTATAAGCAGAAAGAGGTCTACTTCTCGTCGGCAAACGAATATGTGCTGTTTCCGTGGTGGCACGTCTCGGCAGCTTACGATTTCCAATGGAACACGCTCGATGCCGATGTCTACGGGTTTGCGCAACCCGACCGCTTCTCAAATATGCTGTCGGTTGCAACAGCGTTCGACCTGGGCAGGTTAAAGGCGCAGGCGAGCGTTTTGGCTACATTTATCCACGATTCACTCAAGGGACAGCAGTCGCCCTCCGACAAGCATGTGCTGACACCTGCTGCGTTTGTGTCATACACATTGGTGAGAGGCTTGTCGGCAAGGGCGTTCTACAAACAGTCGTACAGAATGCCTACGTTCAACGACCTGTACTATGCCGATATGGGAAACTCGAAACTCAACCCCGAGCGCGTGACGCAGTACAATCTTGGCTTGCTGTTCAGCAAGCGCGGTGGCGGACTGGTGAGCGAAATGCGGTTCAGCGGCGATGCATACTACAATTACGTTAAAGACAAGATTGTGGCTTATCCTAAGGGGCAGCAGTTCCGTTGGACAATGCTCAATCTTGGCGTGGTGAAAATCAATGGGTTAGATACCAAAGCCGATATGTCGCTGTCGTTGCCGATGCGTTTTGTATTGCGTCTGCGGCTCAACTATACCTACCAGACTGCCATCGATGTAACGAATCCATCGGACACCTACTATCGACATCAGATTCCGTATATTCCGTGGCATAGTGGAAGCGCGGTGGCGGGCTTGGACTATGGTAGCCGACGGGGCGACCACTATGGACTCAACTACTCCTTTATATATGTGGGCGAGCGTTATGGGCAGCAGGAGAACACGGTGTTCAACTATGTGCAACCGTGGTACACCCACGACCTGAGTCTCTATGGCGAATGGAATATTGTGCAACGTCATACGCTCAAATTGACTCTGGAGGTGAATAATCTCCTTGGGCAAGATTATGAGGTCATTCAGAACTATCCGATGCCAAAGCAGAATTTCCGTTGCACCTTGGCATACCGGTATTAGACTTCCCCAACAGCGTTAGCGCTTCCAAAGGAGGGGCTCGACGGATGTAGATACACGAAATGGATATAGTATGAGTACAGAATATAAATTGGCTAACCCGGTGATTTATACTTTGCTGAAAGAAAAGGCAAAGCAATTGAGGCAATATTCCACAGAAGCGGAGACTATATTGTGGGAGGGGCTACGCAATAAAAAATCAGGCTTTGTATTCAAACGCCAATATATTATTGATGAGTATATTGTGGATTTTATTTGTTTGGCGAGAAAACTGATAGTAGAAGTGGATGGAAAATACCATTCGACAGGTGAACAGCAGGAATTAGATAGTATTCGCGAGCAACGCCTTAAAGCAATGGGTTTCAGATTGTTACGTTTTACAAATGAAGAAATTATGTGCAATAACGATAGTGTATTAACAAAAATAAAACAAGCATTAAATGAGTGTATTTAATTTCATAGTTCAGCATTGCAGACCCGTTCTGTCATCCCCCTCTTTGAGGGGGCTTGGGGGAGTCTTTTTTTGCTTATGTTTGTTGGTTTCTTGTCGCACTCCGGAGGTGATTTATCCTTCTGAAGATGAGCATGTTACATCGGATACTATGCCCGGTGGACTCTATATCCTCAACGAGGGAAATATGGGGTCTAACAAGGCGCGTATCGACTATATGAACCTCCAAACGGGCGTTTATACTACCAATATCTATGGGCTGCAGAACCCAAACCAAATCAAGGAATTGGGCGATGTGGGCAACGATATCAAGGTGTACGGAAGTCGTTTGTATGCGGTTATCAATTGCAGCCACAAGGTGGAGGTGATGGACTTGCAAGCACACCGTATCGGGCAGGTGGACTTGCCCAACTGCCGCTATCTCGCTTTTGCAGACGGCAAGGCATACATCTCTGCATATGTCGGTTCGGTTATCGACCCGGAGATGTTAGGCTCTGTGTATGAGGTAGATACCGCTACTTTGCAAATTATCCGCGAGGTCAAAGTGGGGCATCAACCCGATGAACTGACCATTCTCGGCAACCGTATCTATGTTTGCAACTCGGGCGGCTACCTTACCAACCGCTACGACTCCACGCTGTCGGTGATAGACAGGACTTCTTTCGAGGAGGTCAAGACTATTCCCGTCGGACTCAATCCATATATGGTGCGTGTGGACCGGTATGGCAAACTATGGGTTACCTGTCGGGGCAATTACGGCAATGTCGCCCCGTCGCTTGCGGTTGTGGAGGGCGATATGGTAACCAAGCGTTTTGCTATTCAATGCGACAATATCTCGTTGTTGGGCGATTCGCTTTATGTGTTGGATGCCAAGGTAAAAACGCTCTCTGTTATCAATACGCAGACGCTCCAAATCACCCCGCAAAATACTATTTCTTCCGACTTGCAAAACTATGAGATACCTTTCGGTTTATTGGCAACACACAATAGCATTTATATCACCGATGCCAAGAATTATGTATCTTCAGGGACACTACATTGCTACTCCCTCTCTGGCTTGCACCGTTGGCAGGCAAAGACGGGTGATATTCCCGGACATCTCTGCTTGGTAGGGGTGCAGAACGATTTGCCAACACCCGATACCACTACGACTACGGGTGGCAAATATCTCTCGCGCGTTTATGAATATAAGCCTGCTATGGGACAGTTTGTCAATGTGCTGCCGAAGTATGAGGTTGGCGACGATGCCGAGACAATGTGTCGTAAGTGCGAAGCCGCTATTGCCAATAACAACGGCGGGTTGATTACTCTCGGAGGATGGGGCGGATATGTCACATTCGGTTTTGACCACGCTGTGCGCAACGTGGCAGGAGAACGCGATTTCCGGATACTTGGCAATGCGTTTTATTTGGACGGCAACTCGCAATACGGTAGTAGTGAGCCCGGTGTTGTTTATGTCTCGCGCGATGCCAATCGTAACGGACTTCCTGACGACCCGTGGTACGAACTGCGTGGCAGTGAGTACGATAATTCGACAACCGATCACTACTATAGAAAGACCTACACCCGTGCGGGCGACACACTTCAAAACGCTTTTTATAAACAGCCATATTACCCACAATGGCTCACCGAGGATGCCATTACGTTTGAGGGCGTCCGTTTGGCAAACACTACAGAGAAAATCAATGGTACGTATGTGCAGCGTGTCCTTGACTATGGTTACGCGGACAACAAACCGAATACAGATACTATTGGTACAAGTTTCGATATATCGTGGGCGGTGGATGCAGAAGGCAATCCCGTTGTCTTACCCTCTGTCGATTTTATCCGCGTGGTAACGGCTATCGACTATTGGAATACTATTGCAGGTACAGGCGAAATCTCCACAGAAATCACCGGTGCCATCGACTTGCATAACTAATTAACAAACAATTTTAATAATAAAAACAAGATGAAAAAACTTTTCTTTTTTTGTGCAGCCCTGTTCGCTCTTACCGCACAGGCTGAAGAAATTACGCTCAATTTGGCTACCGCTGTCAATACGGATGGAGCAGGCATTGAGTATAATGCTGAAAATATAATGGATAGCACGTATAGTGAAGACTATCGTTGGAGTCCATTTATTTTTACCAATGATTACGCACTGATGTTCAGCCATTTGCCTAGTGGTAGTAGTAGGAGTGGTACCAGTTGGGAAGGTTTTACTTTCAGCAAAAAGAATACCGATACCGGCAATCAATTTGAGTGCGTTGCCAAAGGAGGGCTTCTGGGTGAAGGCACACCGTTTGTCGTAGGATATTATTCGGAGTATTTTACCAACAATAGTACGGATTATCCGTCCTCTAATATCATTGTCTTTGATGACAATAATTATTATCCAAAAGAGGTGTATATCTGCCAGAGTTCCAATACATTAAAGGCTTTGAAAGAAGGTATGACTTCTGCACGTCCGTTTACCGATAAAGATACTTTGGCATTGATTATCACGGCTATAAACAATCAGTATGTGGAAGTGGGTAAGAGTGTGGTGTATCATCTTGCAGTTGATGGCAAGTTTAACCAAGGTTGGGAGAAAGTAGATTTGTCATTTATGGATGCTTGCGCCGGTTTGAGTTTCCGTATGACTTCTACAGACAAAGGTCAATGGGGTATCAATACTCCGACCTATTTCGCTTTGGATGGTCTGACTATTTCCACCGAGAAAGTCGAAACAGGAATTCAGAATGTAGAGACCTCTGTCAAGGCAACCAAACGCCTTGTGAATGGCGAATTGCTCATCGAGCACAACGGCAACACCTACAACGCTGCCGGTCAGTTGCTGAAATAATCACTGCTCACAATATTCTTTTAGGGGCTGCCTGACAAGTTTAGGCAGTCCTTTTTTGTTGTCGTTGTCTTGGTACAGAAAAAGTTGACTCAAAAAAGCATAAAAAATGAGTCAGTCAAG
>USNU01000131.1 GCA_900556095.1 uncultured Bacteroidales bacterium
TGGCTCGACCATATCACCACTTACGACTCGCTCGGACGTAAAACAGAGGAAATCGAGTATGCCACCTATGGGCAGGTACAACGAATTACGATTGAGTACAACGAGGAGGGGTTTGTTTCCCGCGAAGTGGTTTATAACGACAAAAACAAGCCTGTTCGCATTCGCAAATACGAATACAACGACAACGGCACAAAGAAAAAGCAATACAACTATCTGCCCAACGGCAAACTCTATTCCGTCAAAGTCTTTGAGTATGCTTTCAGCGATGACTGATATGACTCCCATCTCGCTTGCAGAGATGGCGGGCGTCAAACTGATGAATCGTATCGACACCAAGTTTGTCGCCAACGCGTGTCTTTTGCCTGAGATATTGCGTCTTGCGCAACAGGACTACTATGTGCAAGAAATTGATGGTCAGCGACTTACAGCATACGACACCCTCTACTACGACACCCTCGACTTGCAGATGTATTTGCGCCACCACGACCGACAACTCCGTCGGCAGAAGATTCGTGTGCGCACCTATGTCGATTCGCAACTCACATTTCTCGAAGTGAAGAACAAGAGCAATAAAGGGCGCACCAAGAAAAAGCGTATCGAGGTGGAAACCAATGATTTACGGACACTTGCCCCTGACCAAACCGAGTGGCTCGGTGAGAAATCGTGGTATTCTCTCTCGGCGTTGCAACCCCAGTTGCACACCCGCTTTGAGCGAATTACCCTCGTCAATCGCGCCAAGACGGAACGACTCACTATCGACACCCGTCTCCGGTGGGAGAATGTCCAAACAGGGCAAAACGCCGCTCTCGGCGATGTAATCATCATCGAACTGAAGCGCGACGGCTATCAGCCCTCCGAGATGGTGGAAATACTTCGTTCTTTGCGTGTTAATCCGATGAAAATCAGCAAGTACTGTATTGGCACTGCTCTCACTAACGCCACAGTAAAAAACAACCGTTTTCGCCCCAAACTCAGGCAGTTGGCAAAATTGGCGGCAAGGGGCTGACAGATAAAAACACCTATATATATTATTGTGAATTATGGATGGTCTATTAGATACAAGCACAGTGGGTCAAATCACTGATACTCTGGTCAATGCGCCGGAGTTCGACCCCTCTATCGCAGCGGAATTTCAGGTTCCGTTACAGTCGGTAACCACGTTTTTGGGAGTGCCGCTTTTCGACGGGAGCAGTATTCTCAATATCCTGGTGCGTTTCCTTTTCAATTTTGTTGTGGCGTGGATTCTCGTGCATTTTCTTTACTACAAAAAGTCGAAGCGCATGGACTACTACGTTACGTTCATGCTCTTCTCGGCAACGATGTTTCTGCTCCTGTGTATGCTCGACAACGTAAAACTGCAAATCGGTTTTGCTTTGGGGTTGTTTGCCATTTTCGGCATGATTCGCTACCGGACAGAGACTGTGCCTATCCGCGAGATGACCTATCTCTTTGTGCTTATCGGGCTGAGCGTCATCAATGGTTTGGCGATGTCCGTCAGTTGGTCAGACCTTTTCTTGGTCAATATCCTCCTGCTCGGCGTGGCTGTGTTTTTCGAGAATTGGGGCGGATTGGCACATCGCTCGCAGAAGATTGTCCTCTACGAGAAAATCGAAAATATCGTCCCCGAGAGGCAGGCTGAACTCAAAGCAGACCTCGAAAAACGTCTCGGAAGACCCATCGAATCCGTTGAGATTGGGCATGTCGATTTCCTCCGCGATGTGGCCTATATCAAGGTCTATTACATGCTCCGCAAGGGCGAAACCAATACGATTGACTCTCAAGTAAAACCACGATGAAACGACTGATTTTTATACCGTTAGCCTGCTTGCTGCTTCTGCAGGCACCCCTCTCTGCGCAAGAGATTGTCAGCAATCCCGACCTCACAGAGCAGAACGCCGAACTGCGTCTGTCTGCCGCCTACAGCCATGCCTTCAATTATGGTTTGGGGCTTTCGTTGGAGGAGGAGATACGCGCCCGCTTGGGGGGTACGTCGCCTGCTGCTTTCACACGCTCGCATACCTCATTAGCCATTGATTATGAGCCTATTCCGTATCTGAATATCGCACTCGGCTACACGCTGAAACTCTATGGCAACAAGGACTGGTCCGACCCTAACGAGTTTCTCCGCCACCGTGTGTTTCTCAACCTCACGGGGCAGGTGAAAATCAACCGTTGGAAACTCTCTTTGCGTGAACGTCTGCTGATGGACTGCCGCACTGACTCCGTCAATCCCGATGAGAAGAACGCCATCGACTTCACCATGCGCCATCGCGTGCAGGCGATCTATTCGATGTTCTCCAAGCCCATCAAGTTTCACGCCTGTTTGGAATTGGCCAACACACTCAATGCCCCAACCGACTATCTAAACGCTTGTGGCACAACGCATTATGGTCAGTATCTGACCCATATCCGTCCCGAGATAGGTATGCGTTGGCGTATCGATAAGTGCAATAGCCTCTCCCTCTCCTATCGTTTCGATTATGGGTACAAACGCGACTTGAACATCAAGCGCAAGTCAGGCAATCTCGAACTGACCCACATCCGCGAATACAACCACCTCATCATTCTCGCCTACGAGTTTAATCATTAAGGTAATATCTCCGTATCAAGAGTAGGTGATTAGTAGGTGATTAGTGGGTGATTAGTAGGTGATTCCGCATAGGATACCGGTAGTTGCAGGGAAGTAGATGCCCTTCGTAGGGAAACGCAGGCGCATTGCCATAGTGCCATAGGGAAAAACGTGAAATGTAAGGCAGGTTATTTTCCATGGAATAAACCCCAAGCCACCAGAATAGAAAAAATATAATCAAACCAAACATAAACTGACCATGAAAAGAAATTCTTTCCTTATTCTCGGTATGCTGCTAAATCTGCTGAGTTTCAACGCAGTTGCAAGCGAGCAAACCGCACAATCCGTCAGAACGGTAACTTACACTGCTGACAACACTTCGATTTTCCCAAACCCCGAAAGAGGATTCTACGAAGAGGTGGAATGGAGAGGCACAGACAACCTGGATGATTACTATTTTGAAGAAGGGACTCAAAAAGGGCGATCGCTTCTTATGCGGTTGTATTACTTCGAAAACTATCGTACAACCGACCTGCCGCAAAGTGTACTGACACAAATCGGCAATGATATGGCGAAATTCCGCCAAAAGGGATTTAAGTGTATTCTCCGCTTTGCCTATACGGATAGTTCTAAAAAACCTTACCAAGACGCTTCTCCTGCTATTTGGAAGAGACATCTTGAACAACTCAAACCTGTACTACAACAAAACTCGGATGTTATCTATGTCGTGCAAGCCGGATTTTTAGGTGTCTGGGGAGAATGGTACTACTCGAATCAGGGTATCGGATACAAGGTTCCTGCTGCTACCCGTACCGCCCTCATTAACGCACTATTGGATGCCGTACCTGCCAATCGTTGTGTGCAACTGCGTACACCGAAATTCAAAACTGACTATATAGGCAGCGCAACGGCTCTGACGGACGCCACTGCCTACAAAGGCACACCGCAAGCCCGTCTCGGACACCACAACGATGCTTTCTGCAATGGGGAACTCAATCAGGGGACCTACGAAAATGCCACAAAAGACAAAGCCTATATCGCACAAGAATGTCTATATGTACCCAATGGTGGGGAAACTAACATAGAGGCAGAGTATGCTGCAGAATACAAGAACTATGGCACGGGCGCAAAAGCCACGGCGGAGATGAAGAAACTCCACTATTCCTATCTCGGATTTGACTATGCGGAATATGCTACCGGACAATGGAAAAAAGAAACAGATGCTACGGGGATGTCGTACTACAACGTCATGGCACGTGATATGGGATACCGTTTCCAGTTGACGGAGGGCACTTTTCCCGCTACTGCCACCACAGGCGGAACAATGAGCGTAACATTGAAAATAAAGAACACCGGCTACGCACCTCTCTACAACGAGCGACACGCCTACATCGTTCTGAAAAACACCGACAATAATACTTACCGGATTCAACTACAATCCGACCCGCGCAGTTGGCGCCCCGACCAAACGACGACTATCACGGAAAATCTGACACTCCCTGCCAATATAGCCGAAGGTACCTACACTCTTTATCTCAACCTGCCTGATGCAGACAGCAGGATTGCCACAAACCCTGCCTTCTCTGTTCGCTTCGCCAACACGAATATATGGGAGCAAAGCACCGGTTACAACAAACTGAATACGCAAATAACGATTAGCAAAAACGGAGGCGGAGACACCCCGCAGCCGGAAGAAAAATTCAGCATTACATTTAACGACAACCAACCGAGTCCATGGGATGCCGACAACTTTGTATTAACCGCATCCGGTATTGCTGTCGCCGAAATAGAAAAGGGGCAGACTTACATTATTCCTGCCGCTACACCGAGTGTCGGTGAAAAAAGTGAACCGGACTATATTATTTATGAGTTTGTCGGTTGGAACACCCAAAAAGACGGCACGGGGACAATGTATCAGGCCGGTGACCAAATTAGCGTAACGGGCAATACAACCCTCTACGCCCAATGGAAAGGACGGGATTTTGACATTACATACTATGCGGATAAAACGCAAAGCGAGACTTTGACACTCACGCCGAATACCTACGCCTACGACAGGGAAGTCATATTCCCTACGCCGACACGCAACGGATACGATTTTGTGGCATGGCACTCTATATGGGGTGACGGAATCGTAACAAGCACAAAGGGTTATTGGGGTGATTTTATGATATGGGCGGAATGGAAGACGAAGGTCGGCACGAATACAGAGAATAGTACCGTTTGTCGTTCTGCCGCGAAAAGAGTGGAAAACGGGCAAATCCTTATAGAACGAAACGGGAATACCTATAATGCGATAGGAGAAAGAATAAGATAAATAAAAAAATCAAACATAACTATGATTAACAAGGAGAGTTTC
>USNU01000132.1 GCA_900556095.1 uncultured Bacteroidales bacterium
CCATGGCGAGAGTCGTCGGGAATATCGGATAGTACCAGTTGTACCCTATCCGGATTATCCACAACTTCGGTCATCTGCAGCAAGGTCTGTTTGCAGAACGACTTATTGGTTTGCATACAGCGAATGACATACAGGCACAGATCCGTTTGGTCGATGAGCATATAAGCGTCCGGCACAAGACCGATAGGCGACGTATCAATGACAATGTAGACATATTTCTGCCTCATATCGGCAATCAAAGCCGCCAATTCGTCCGAGTGAATCAGTTCGCCCGGATTAGGCGGGACAGTACCCGCACGCATTACATCGAACCCAATCTTATCATTATGTACAATAGTATCCTCTAATGCGCAATCACCAATAAGATAATTGGATACACCCAAACCATTCTCCAAACCGAGTTTGGTATGCACATTCGGTTTACGTAGATCAAGGTCAATAAGCAGTGTTTTCTTACCCGTCATAGCATAAAGCGAAGCGAGATTTGTACTAAGGAACGTCTTGCCATCACCAGACTCGGTAGAGGTTACTACCAACGCCATATTCTCTTTACGCTTGGTAATAAACTCTATACGGGTACGAATGGCACGCATCATTTCCGCATACACCGAGCGCGGACTGTCACGTACAAGGGTAGGATTTGTATGGTGCGAATGTCGCAAGGTTCCTATCAAGCGGAACAGGCGCAGTTTCTGCACGTCTTTGGGCGAGCGCAACTTCGTATTAAGCAATTCGCTCAATACTATTATTACAAACGGAACAAGAAGACCTATAAGCAGGCACGTTGTGGTTGTTTTGTTCTTTGCCTTGGAATTGACAACTGCCGTAGTACGCGCCTTATCCAAAATAGTATTATCGGGCGTATTGCTAGCCTTCTGTATTTCTGCCTCGGCACGTTTCTGAAGGAAGAATGTGTAGTAGTTGTCATCTATACGGTAATTGCGTTCGATAGCCACCATCTGCAATTCTTTGGTAGGTAGGTTTTGTATTTCCTTTTCAACATCCGAGTAGCGAGTTTCCAGGTCTTTTTTCTCTATTTCGAGAGAAGCACGCATACTCCCGACCACCTCGCTGATTGCCGTTTTGACATTCTCTATATCCTTGGTGTATTTGGCATAGTAAACGTTCTTTTCTGTCAGTTCACCACGCTGAATACGCAAATCATTGAGTTGCTGCACAAGCGTCATCAGCATCGGTTCGTTCAATCCTAGAGAAGTCGGTGCGATGACAGCCCCATTCTCAATATTGGTTTTGAGATAGTTAGTAAGGTAGTCGAAATAAGTCTCTTTCAGACGAAGTTCCATCTCTTGTTGATCATAACCGGAGATACGAGTCATCAACTGCCCCGCATAGGAACTGACATCTACAAATTTGTTTTCCTGCCGGAAATTAGTCATTGCCCCTTCACTGGCCTCGAGAGCAGTTTGCAAGTGCACCAATTGTTCGTTGATAAAACGAATGGAGTTCTCCGCCACTTCGTTCTTCTGTTCGAGGTTTTTTTGCAGATATATATCTGCTAATTTATTGATAAACTCGCAATCACGCTCCGGAGTCTCACTCGTCAGAGAGAGAGCCAATACCGTACTGCCCTCACCAACGAAACGGAGTTGCAAGCGCGCCATAAACTCATCCACAAGAGATTCGCGGGAACGGAACCGGAAGAATATCTTGCCGGAATTGACCATATTATCGGTCGGCCAAATCGTTCCCGAGAAGAGCGGGCACTGAATCGGCTCACCATAGTGAGCAACAAAACTAAACGGATTTTCCTCGCTCTGATACGATATACTCATCGTTCCATCGCCGTTGAATACCACTTGGAACATAGCATCATACCCACATGGATTGACAGAGGTAGGCTCTACGATAATAGGCGTCTGCCGATAGAGGTTGCGTGTCTTGAATCGCCCCTGCGTAATATACTCGGTCTGCATAAACGGCAACGAATCCACCACACGGCACATCAGATCGTATGACCCGAGCATAATCACCTGATTATTCACATTGCGATATCCTGCATCCACGCCAAACCCCTGCATCAGCACAGAGTTGGAACCGCCATACCCCATTGCCTCTTTGATAATGATTGTCCCCTGAGAATAATAAGACGGCAACCAACGGCGGTTCTTGAGTATAGATATACCGAGTGCGATAACGACACCAATAACAAAAAGGTACCAATAATGTACAAAGAGCATCAACCACTCCATTAAGTTGAAGTTGGATTGCTCCTCATCGCCATCACCGTTTTGGTCACCTTGAGTGTAGTAGTTACCATTGCCGTAGGCACCATTTCCGTACGGAGCATTTCCTCCATAGAGGTTGTTACTATTGCCTGTTTGCGTATATTGCTGATTTGTATTCATTTAATTTGAACTTGGAATAAGCATTGTATAGTTGAGTACGGTAACAAGTAACGATACCGAACTGGTTATCAGTCCTAAGAATCCCGAATAACTGGCGGTCTTAAAGAAACTATCCTTGGTGCGTGCCACATAGATGACATCATTGGGATAGACATAGTAGTATTTGGAATCGATGATAGAATTGGTACGAATATCAAACTCCAGCACTTCCGGTTCGCCCCCATCGTGAGGACGAATAATACGCACATGCCTGCGATCGCCAGAGTTCATCAAGTCGCCCGTCATAGCCAAAGCCTGGAATATATTCAGTTTCTCCTTATATATATAGTACTCTCCCGAATTAATATCCCCGATGACGGTAAAGTACTTGTTATATAGTGCCAATTTTACGTCCGCATCGGGTATAATCTCCCTAAAAGCGGCACGGAGCGTATCTTGCGCCTGCTCCACCGTCAACCCCGCTATATGTACAGGCTTCAAAAACGGCACATCTATCGTCCCGTCGGAATAAACGCGATAGGAGTTGGCATACTGCCCTGCCATATTCTGATTGTTGCCCATAATAGATTTAGAGATTGTCTCGTCCATCGTGATAAGACGATAGATAATCTCGTCATTGACGCGTATCTTATACGGCACATACTCTGCACTATCGTATTGCGGCAACTTGTTGCACTTGGTCGGTTCTTGGAGCAACCCTATCTCACGGTGTGTATAGCACCCTGTCAGCATCATACCCAACGCACAAAGAAAACAGATATAGAATAGTCTTTTCATGGCTGCCCTCCCTGCTGTGCCTTTTTAGTTAGGTTGATACACGTCTGCACTACCGAATAGACAAACACGCCAAACGAGATAGAAGTTGCCACCACACTCACTGCCGTGGCTGCCGAGTTGATACCAAACTGATACCCACCAATCTTACGAATATAAATAATATCGTTGGGCTCCACATAGTAGTATTCCGAGTTAATAATGTCCTTTGAGCGCACATCGAACGTTTTAATCACTGTCTGACCATCTTTTTCGCGCACAAGTTTAATCTCTGCGCGATCTCCAAATTCGCCGATATCGCCTGCCATAGCAAGTGCCTCAAAGATAGTCATTTTTTCTTTTGTAATCGAGTATCGACCGCTTTGCATACCAATGACGGAAAAACTGCGCTGCACAATATTGGCTTCTACGGAAACAGAAGAAAAACCGGGTATCTCCTTCATCAACGTACCCAGTTCCTCTTCCAACTTATATTTCACTTCGCGGGTGGTAAGTCCCAATACCGGTACTTTGCCGATTGTCGGAAAATCAATATTTCCGTCCTCGTCCACCAGGTAGGTATATAAATCGTAAGATCCGTTCATTCCTCCGCCATTTGTTTGTTGGCGCAGGTAGGAAGAGTTGCCGCCGGCGTTGTACATCTGTGTAATCTTCGGGTCTAACGAATAGACATAGATATAGAGTCGGTCACCCTCACGCAAGGTGTAGTCCTCAAAACTGAGTGTATCGGCATAGTGCGGAATATGTCTGTCCGGCTCCTGCATATAGTTTACCTTCTTTGCTGTAATGCAAGAATTAAACATTATACACAAAGCACATAGCACAAACAAGATATGTGTTCGTTTGATCATTCCAAAGCGTAGTTTAGCGTTTTTCGTCCCAGCCAAATGGGTGTTTGGCAAGGGGTAGTTTGGCAAGTGGATGATAATCGCCCACCAAACCGATAGGGTCTGCGTGGCGGATTTGGCTCACAATCTCGATACACGGACGTGCCTCAGATATACGGAACCCGTCGCCCGCAAGAATATGCTTATAACTCTCGGTGTGCAACTCTGTGAAACCCTGGCTAAACTCAAACTCCTCGCCATCGATACTCAATGTGCGATAGGTGCGTTTCTCGCCCTGAACCGCATTCGGCGGGAGACACTCCGCGTTGATACTCAGAAAATAACGCACACGCGCCTGCTTGAGTTCCAAATAGCCTGCCACACGATCGAACGACATCACATGGACGATATTCTTCTGTACAGGACCGAATATCCACTGAAGCATATCATAGAAGTGAACACCGATATTGGTAGCAATACCGCCCGACTTATGTATATCGCCTTTCCACGAACTATAATACCACTTGCCTCGGCTGGTGATATATGTCAAGTCCACATCATAAATTTTATCTTTCGGGCCGTTCTTTACTTTTTCGTGCAAGGTTTTTATCTTGTCGTGCAAACGGAGTTGCAGAATGGTATAGGCTTGATGTCCGCTCTCCTGCTCTAATTCCACAAGGTTGTCAATATTGTACGGATTCAGCACCAACGGTTTCTCGCAAATCACATTACAGCCCAGACGCAGTCCATAGCGAATAAACGCATCGTGTGTATAGTTTGGCGTACAAATAGACAGCCACGAAAGAGGATCATCAGTTCGCATCTGCTTTGAGCAGAAACGATCGAATTGTTCATTCTCTGTAAAAAAAGAGCAATTGGGAAAAGAAGTCCTATGTTGTATGGGCATTTTATCGAGCATTTTCACAGACAAATTTATGATGG
>USNU01000133.1 GCA_900556095.1 uncultured Bacteroidales bacterium
CATCTGCGGACCGATGCTGACCATATCCAAATAAGGATATTTCTCCAAAAAGAGTCCGCACTCGAGCCCTGCATGGATAGCGAGTACTTGCGGCGCGGTATGGAAAAGGTCGACATACGCCTGCTTGGTAGCCTCCAACAGCGGAGAATGTACGTTGGGAGCCCACCCTGGATAACCATCACCGTGCGTAACCTCATCACAAGCCATAGCGAGACTATACTCCACGCGATCCTTGATATGGTGCTTTTGTGTTTCAACCGACGAGCGTTGGCTGGTATTGATTTCCACATACGGCGTACCGTCAGCCTCTGCCTTCATTTTGATGCTTGCGAGGTTGGTACTCGTCTCCACCAAGCCCGGCATATCCTTGCTCATTGCTACCATACCATGCGGGCACGCATAGAGCGCCATAATGAGTTGGTACGCCTGTTTTTCAGGAATAACGGTATCGGGCAGTGGTGCAGACTCGAGTTCGAGATGCATATCTTTCTCCACCGCATCGAGTTCACGCTCCACATCGGCAATATAGATATTCCAATCGGCACGGAGTTGTTCTTTATACTCCATCGGCACACAAACAAGGGCTTCCGCTTCGCGGGCAATGGCATTGCGGAGATTGCCGCCACTGATGGATGCGAGTTGGAACTCGGTCTTGGTCATCAGAAGGTTCAAGAAATTGACGATTACCTTGTTGGCATTGCCACGTCCCTTGTTGATATCGTCGCCGGAGTGTCCCCCCATCAGTCCGCTGACGCTCAATCGCACAGCAAACCACCGGTGCGATGCAGGCAGCGGTGCAGGCGTATAGTGCATCTTAGCCAACGTGTCGATACCGCCGGCGCAACCGATAAAGATTTGCCCATCGTCCTCAGAGTCGAGATTGATGAGGCGTTTACCATTGAGATAGCCGTCCTGCAGTTTGAAAGCACCTGTGAGTCCGGTCTCCTCGTCCACGGTAAAGAGACACTCGAGAGCGGGGTGCTTGAGTGTGTCATCGGTCATCACTGCCAAAGCCATAGCGATACCGATGCCGTTGTCCGCACCGAGGGTAGTGCCTTTGGCTTTGAGCCATTCGCCGTCCACATAGGTTTGAATAGGGTCGTTGAAGAAATCGTGTTGCACGTTGTTGTTTTTCTCGCAGACCATATCCATGTGGGCTTGGAGAATAACGCCCTCATGCTGCTCGTAACCCGCGGTAGCAGGTTTGCGCATAATGACGTTCATTGCCTCATCGACGGTGCAGTCGATAGAATGTTCGCGTGCAAAATCCTGCAGCCATTGCGAAATACGCTCCTCGTGTTTTGACGGGCGCGGTACTTGATTGATTTGTGCGAAGATACCGAATACTTCGCGCGGTTCAAGATTATTCATGTGCTATTTCGTTTTTGAAGGTTCTGAGATACGATTCGGGGAAGGCAGGACGGTTGGGACCTGTCGGTTCTCCATACGCATTGCGCTTGAACTGTCCGTTTTCCTCCTTGCGTTCCTGCCCGTCAAGGTATTTAACCATCAAGTAGATACCTAGGTTCTGCCATTCAATCATTGTATTGTCCGCCTGCGCACAACTGTAGTTGGTCAGGAAACGGCGTGCGTCCTCATCGTCCATAGCAGCGGCTTGTGCGTCCACTCCCTCTATCTGGGCATTGAATTTTTCCTCCAGCATCTGTTGTACTTTGACAATTTCGGGTTTCATACGCGAATACTTGGTGTACGCCCAGTTGGCAACAATATTGAATGTCCACCATGCCGATGTAGGCGAATAGTTGTATAGGTCTCCGTTGCCTTCTGCAAAACATTCGGGAACGTGGTTGATTCGGCAGAACATCGGCACATATACATTGGTGGCAGCGTCGTCCACGCCAAACCAGAAGATACCTCCCGCTTTGGGGTCGGCATACCCGCGCATCTGTGCCACAAACGACCAAGCGGTCTGCTGAGTAGCCGTCGGACGCTCGTACCAATAGGCGGTGCTATCGAGTTTGAATGTGAGTGAACCATAACGCAGTTTGGTATTCCACGGACCCGCATCGGTACCTTGTGTGATATCAAGAGGAGTACCCTCGTATTGGTCGCGCATACAATCTTTGATTTCCTGCACGCTCACTTTGCGGTTCGGACGGATATAGAGCGGCATCGGCTTGCCGGCATCTTTACCACCGGTCTCGAGAAAAGTCTTACCCGTCGCATAGTCAAAATACTGCTCCATATCGTCTGAGAAATGGCGGAAGAAACTCCATACACGTGCCTCGCATACATACAATGCCGAGAAATCGAAAGGAGCATAGGCTGCTTGGAACGAGAAATCTGCGTCCTTACCTTCAAAATAACCTTTCTCGCGTGCGAACTTCACAACGTCTTTCGAGTAGAGCCAGTTTTTCTTGTCTTTGAAGTTGATAGTGGTGATACGCGCTTGGTTGGCATGGGCACAGATACAATCGTCAGGTATGCGAGTAGCCACCCAAACAGCGCCTTTCCGCCCCGGACCTTTGCCAATCAGGTCCATAATCCAAACTTCGTTGGGGTCTCCTATAGAGAAGGTCTCGCCTCCGCTGGCATAGCCGAATTCCTCTACCAACGAGGTCATACAATCGATGGCTTCGCGGGCAGTCTTGCAACGCTCCAGCGTGATATAGATAAGGCTTCCGTAGTCAATACCAACCGTATCGCTCAGTTCCGGACGTCCACCCCATGTTGTTTCACCAATAGTGAGTTGATGTTCATTCATATTGCCTACCACGCTATAGGTGTGCTCCACCTGCGGGATTTGCCCGAGCGGACGTCCAGAGTCCCAGTCTTTGACCTCACGCATCGCCCCCTTCGGATAATCGGCAGCAGGCGAGAAATGTAGAAAGCCGTACAGAGAATAACTGTCTGCAGCATAGGAGATAATTGTAGAGCCGTCCGCGGAAGCGTCTTTACCTACAATGAAGTTGGTACATGCCATGGAAGCAGTAATACCCAAAGCAAATACACCAACGATAGTTAAAAAGAGTCTTTTCATAACCAATAATTAGAAATTAAGAATTAAGCAAAGCCTACCCTTGTAGCAGGAACTACGCAGGCAGGCTTTGACAATTAAGGATGAAATACGGGATTAGCCGACTACGCCGCTGAAGCCCATAAATGCCATAGCAAGCAGACCTGCGGTAACCAAGGCAATAGGAGTTCCTTCCATTGCTTTCGGCACTTTGTTCATTGAGAGTTGCTCACGGATACCGGCAAAAAGAATCAGTGCAAGAGCGAAGCCCAATGCCGTAGCGAAAGCAAAGAGTGTGCCCGTAAGCAGATTGTGGTCTGCACCGGCGGGGAGTTTGTTGGTTCCGTTAGCCACGAGCAGGCAGCAGTTGGTGGTAATAAGCGGTAGGAATACACCGAGTGCCTGATACAGCGACGGTGAGATTTTCTTGAGTACAATCTCTATCATCTGTACAAGCGCCGCAATAACCAAGATGAATAAAATGGTCTGCAGAAACTCAACATGCCACAAAATAAGCAGTTTTTGCAAAAGGTATGTAACCACAGTAGCCAATGTAAGCACAAAGGTAACGGCAGCCCCCATACCCATAGCAGTATCGATTTTCTTACTTACGCCCAAGAACGGACATATACCCAAGAACTGACTCAATACGATATTATTAACGAATATCGCAGAGATAAATATCAAAACGTAAACCATAATGCGTGATTATTTCCTCATAAGTTTTTGTACTAATGCCATTACGTAGCCCAAGACAAGGAAGGCTCCCGGTGCAAGGACAAAGATAAGCATACTATAGTGGTCGCTATAGACATGGCAATTGAAGACACAACCTGTTCCGAAGAACTCGCGGATTGCTCCGATAAGCGTGAGCGAGAGGGTGAATCCCAATCCCATACCGAGTCCGTCAAGTGCGGAAAGACCTACATTGTTCTTTGCAGCGAAAGCCTCCGCACGACCAAGCACAATACAGTTAACCACAATCAGCGGAATAAAGAGTCCGAGTACATCGTAGATAGCAGGCAGGTAGGCTTGCATTACCAACTGTACCATCGTCACGAATGTAGCAATCACAACGATGAAAGCAGGGATACGTACCTTATCGGGAATCACATTTTTGAGCAAGGAAATAGCCACGTTGGAACATACGAGTACGAACAAGGTAGCCAATCCCATCGACATACCGTTGATAGCCGATGTAGTGGTAGCCAATGTAGGACACATACCGAGAACCAAACCGAAAGTAGGGTTCTCTTTCAGGATACCATTGGTGAAAGTTTTGAGTGCGTTATTCATTGTTAGCCTCCGTTTCTATAACTGTTTGTACTGAGTCGATAGCGGGCGTTTCGATAGTGTCAGCCTTGGGTTGAGCCTGTCGGCTTGCACCGGTAGTAGCCTCCGGTGTGTCATCCGTTATCTCGCCATGGCTGTATGCTTTGTATGCCTTGTTGACAGCCTCGAGGAAAGCGCGGGAGGAGATAGTAGCTGCCGTGATAGCGTCCACATCACCACCGTCTTTATTGACAGCAAACTCGCCTGTTGCCTTGCGTCCGATGATGTTTTGAGAAGGTTTGTCAGCGTTTTTGAACCACTCGACAATATGCGTTCCTAGTCCCGGTGTCTCTTGTTGTTCCAGAACTTCGTAATTGACGATGTTGCTTTCGGCGTCGAAACCAATCATAATACGTTGCACACCTCCGAAGCCGTCAGCAGTAGCCTCTACTGCCGCTCCCACGAAGTTCTCGCCCATGTATGCCTTGTAAACACTCATACCGTGTACCTCTTCTGCATCAGCGATACGGTCGTGCGCAGGAAGTACAGCACTGATGGCTGCCGTTTGTTTGGCTGCTGCCTGTTCGGCGATAGTTTGT
>USNU01000134.1 GCA_900556095.1 uncultured Bacteroidales bacterium
TAACGGCGGTGAGCAACGGTGCCAACCTCAACGACGGTATGGACGGCATGTGCGCGGGCAACTCGGCGATTATCGGTGTCGCGCTGATTGTACTCGCCTATGTAAGTGGTAGTTATGTGTGGGCGGAGTATTTCGATGTGATGTATATCCCTGGCAGCGAAGAGTTGGTGGTTTTCTTGGCTTCATTTGTCGGTGCGCTGGTGGGTTTCCTCTGGTACAACGGTTTCCCTGCGCAGATATTTATGGGCGATACGGGCAGTCTGACCATCGGGGGTATCATCGGTGTGTGTGCCGTGATTATCCACAAGGAGTTGATGGTGCCGGTGCTGTGCGGAGTATTCCTCTTGGAGAGCGTGTCGGTGATTGTGCAGACGCAGGTGTATAAGTTCGCCAAACGCCGCGGCAAGCATATCCGCGTATGGAAACGCACCCCGCTTCACGACCACTATCGCACCTCAATAGAACAGGTTTTGCGCAACGACCCGACGTGCGTCATCAAATTCAAAGGGAGCAACGAACTGCACCACGAGACCAAAATCGTACTGCGGTTCTGTATTGTAACGATGATACTTGCAGCACTTACGATATTGACATTGAAGATACGATAAGAGGACGAATAGAATCAAATAGGATTCAAATATATTCCGCTTAATTTCTTTTATTTCTCTCGCGCCGCTTGCGGCAGCGTAGGAAACAACAAAAATACAGACCTATGAAACGAATAGTAGTACTTGGAGCGGGGGAATCGGGGACGGGTGCCGCGATACTTGCCAAAGAAAAAGGTTTTGATGTCTTTGTGAGCGATATGGGTGAAATCAAACCCGGGTATCGTGCTATGCTCGACCAGAACGCCATCGCGTGGGAAGACGGACATCACACCGAGTCGCTGATTCTCAATGCCGACGAGGTCATCAAGAGTCCGGGCATACCGCTCACCGCACCATTGATACAACAGTTGCAGGCACAAGGTACGCCCATCATCTCCGAGATTGAGTTTGCTGCGCGATACACCGACGCCAAGATGATTTGCATCACCGGTTCCAACGGCAAGACCACTACGACCTCGCTCATCTACGATATTCTTCGCCGTGCAGGACTGAATGTGGGATTGGCAGGGAATATCGGCAACTCGTTGGCATTGCAGGTGGCGCACGAACAGCACGACTACTACGTGATTGAACTGTCGTCGTTCCAATTAGACAACATGTACGATTTTCGTGCCAACATCGCCATTCTGATGAATATCACCCCCGACCATCTCGACCGCTATGGCTTTGATTTTCAGAACTATGTGAACGCCAAGTTCCGTATCACGCAGAACCAAACTACAGACGACGCGTTCATCTATTGGGCGGAAGACCCCGTCATCGACAAGGAGATTCACAAACTCCGCCCGGGGGCGACGCTCTATCCGTTTGGTTTTGAAACACCAGGGCAGTCGGGCAACAATATCGGCGGTGTGAATGCAGCATGGATTGAGCATAATAACTTGATTGTCAATGTAGCCGAACCGTTGCAAGTCCCCACTGACCAACTTAGTCTGCAGGGTAAACACAACCAACTCAACTCGATGGCAGCCTCGTTGGCGGCACAGATTCTGCACATCAAGAACGATGTCATACGCGAGAGTCTTTGCCGGTTTGCCGGCGTGGAACACCGTCTGCAATACGTGGCGACCGTGCGTGGCGTGCGGTTTATCAACGACTCCAAGGCAACGAATGTCAATTCCTGCTGGTATGCACTCGAAGCGATGACCACTCCCACCGTCCTCATTCTCGGCGGGAAGGACAAAGGCAACGACTATTCGGAGATAGACGACCTTGTGCGCGAGAAATGCCACACATTGGTGTTTATGGGTCTGCACAACGAGAAACTTCGTGAGCATTTCGGCGCGTTCGGACTGAATATCATCGACACCGACAACCTCCACGACGCCGTTCTCGGAGCCTACCACGCTGCCCGCGAAGGCGATACCGTCCTGCTCTCGCCGTGCTGTGCAAGTTTCGACTTGTTCCACTCCTACGAGGACCGTGGTGACCAGTTTATGGCAGCAGTTCGGAAATTATAATCCCCGAACCGTATGAAAAATACAAGAATTTTGGCAATCGGACTGCTGTTGGGGGTATTGCAGGGAATGGCACAGCCTCCGTCCGCGAAATTGTTATCGCTGGCGTACCAAGCCGACTCGTGCTATATGGCGGGCGACTATGCCGCTGCTTCCGCCCTGTACGGGGAAGCGCTGATGTGTCAGGGCGCAGGCAGCAACAATTTCTACAATGCCGCGTGCTGTGCCGCCAAGGCGGGGGAGACGGACGAGGCGTTCAAACGTCTCGGGACGATGCTGGAACGTTTTCCCGAATGGTACAGCCGCCGGATAGATGCCGATGCGGATCTGCAAAGCCTGCATAGCGATCCCCGCTGGGAGACGATAGCGGGCGAGAACAAAGCCCGCTACACACGGGCGGTCGCCACTTACGAACACCCGCTGTACGACCAACTGATGGCGATCTGGGACGAAGACCAGTCGATCCGCCACCGCTACGTGGCAGCCTACTATGCCAATGCACCCGAGACGGACAGCCTCAACCGCGAAATGCTCCGCACCGACACGCTCCACATGCAGTTTGTGGACTCGCTCTATACCGCACGCGGTTGGTTGGGCAAAAAGGAGATAGGCGATGCTACGTCCGCCGTATGGCTCGTGGTGCAGCACTACGGTATGGATATGTGGAAGAAATATCTGCCCGTTTTCCGCGAAGCGGCGGAGAAAGGCGACCTGCTCCCGCACCAGGTGGAGATGTTGGAAAAACGGATTGAAGAATACAGCAAATGATGGCACGATACAAATATCTTTTCCTGCTGCTCCTGCTCGGGGCGCTTTCGTCCTGTTCTGCAGTACGGGGGCTGTCAACGGGCGACCGATGGCAGTATGATGCCCCGACGGGACGTATTACGGACAACCTGTCGCAGGTATGTTGGCATTTTACCGACCAGCCGAAAATGGAGCAGAACGCCTCGGACGGTTCGTACGGGGCACACTTTGTAGCCGCCGATAGCCTGCCTGAATATAAGGGCAAACGGTTTGTAGAAAGCGTACTGTATGACCTGCCTTTCCGCCCCGACTCGCTCTGTTTCGTCTATCGCGATGATGTGCTGCTTATCGAAACACTCAAACCTGTCAAGTTGCAGCCCGACTATGCTATCTATGCCGATTCTGTAACAATCAACCTGCATGGCGAAGTGTATCGGGCAGAGCCGCAGCAGCGGGCGGACATTGTATGGCGCAATATCCTGGTAAGTCAGAAGCACCACCGTTTGCTGTGTCTTGACCGTTTCCGTATTGGCAACCGCTATTTCGGCGTGGTCTATGTGCTGCAAAGCCGCTGCCGCCAACTTGCACGCTGGGAAATCGAAGACTGGTGGGGCTTCCCCGCATGGGACGCAAGCGATATGCGCAATATGCAGATGACGGCAGGTTACTTGGAGCGATGGCGCGACTGCTCGGTCGAAATCCTCCGAAAACATTAAAACAATGCACAATGCATAATGAAAAGTCAGGTGGATGCCGAGTGGATGTCGGGTGGATAGCCCTTTCTATCCTATAACCATCCTATAACAAATTGGTTGCAGAAATTAACGACAAATTAACGGTAATTAACGGAGGCAAAACACAATGAAACTACCTAACTTACAAAATACGGACAAGACGCTGTGGGCGATTTATATCTCGATGATTGTGGTGGCAATCATTGCGTTGTTTTCTGCGTCCAGTATGCTGGTTTATAAAGACAATTCCGTTCTCGGTCCGGTGGGGGAACAGATCCTTTTTATTGTTGCGGGCGTGGTGCTGGCTTTTCTGATACAGTTTCTGCCGTCGTACATTATCCGTATAGGCGGGTATGCACTACTATTGCTTTCCGTGATACTGGTATGGTCTTTATTAGTGCCGCATAATCCGTTTGCCGTAGCGGCCAACGGCGCGACACGTTGGGTTTGTATTCTCGGTATTACTTTCCAACCCTCTGAGTTGGCGAAACTATCGCTTATCATCGTGGTGGCTGACCTGCTTTCGCGTATCAAGACAGAGGCGGACAAGCGCAAGTATTTCTTTTGGACACTCGGAATCACCGCTGTGGTGGCTCTGCCCGTAATGACGAGCAACCTGTCCACTGCCATTTTGATTTGCGGAATCGTTTTCCTGCTGTGGATTCTGGCACGTATTCCGTTTAAGTTCTGGGGCTCCACGGCAGGCATTGCCATTATTTTCCTTGTATTAGGTTATTGTATTGTCGAGTTCGGTTTTGTACGCCAAGACCGCGAAATGAAAGGACTTTTCGGACGTGCGGAGACATGGGTCAGCCGCATAGACCGCAAGTTCGCCGGTACATCCGACGACAAAACCGCCCCCTTTGTCATCACCGACGAGAACCGCCAAGAGGCGTATGCCAACGTAGCCATCGCACGTGGGGGCAAATCGCCTTTCGGAGTACTGCCGGGCAATAGCAAAGAGCGTGATTATCTGCCACTTGCATTCGCCGACTATATCTATGCCATCATCGTCGAGGAGTCGGGAATAGTGGGTGCGTTGGTGGTTATTGCACTCTATTTGTGGCTGCTTTTCCGCGCCTGTTTTATCTCTACGCGCTATGGAGACTACGCCGCTATGCTGATGGTGATGGGCTTGGCACTCATGCTCACTTGTCAGGCACTCATCTCCATGCTTGTGGCGGTGGGGCTCGGACCGGTTACGGGGCAACCACTCCCGCTTATCAGCCGCGGAGGAACCAGTGTGCTGATAACCAGTGTCTATTTTGGCATTATGATGAGCGTCA
>USNU01000135.1 GCA_900556095.1 uncultured Bacteroidales bacterium
GTCTGCAAAAACAAGATATCCCTATGAAGACCATTTGCTTATATTTCGAGATACACCAAAACATCCATCTCAAGCGCTATCGTTTCTTCGACATCGGTCAAGATCACTACTATTACGACGACATGCAGACCGAAGACAACGTTACGTGGCTCGTACAAACCTCCTATCTGCCACTTTGTCAGACTATCCGCGAGATGGTCAAACTCTCCAAGGGGCGTTTTCATTGCGCACTCTCCATCTCCGGCGTGATGCTCGAGATGTTCGAGCAGTACACCCCCGAGATGATTGATGTACTCAAAGAACTGGCTGATAGTAAGTGCGTTGAGTTCCTTGCCACCCCGTTCTCCTATTCCCTTGCTGCGGAGTACAATATGGACGAGTTCCAGGAGCAATTGGACAAGCAGCGTGCTGTCATCAACGATGTGCTTGGGGTAACACCTTCTGCCGTTTGGAATACCGAATTGCTCTATTCCGATGAAATGGCATATAATTTGTACAAGATGGGCTACAAGGTTATGCTCGCAGAGGGAGCCAAGCACGTGATGAGTTGGAAATCACCCAACTATCTCTATACATCGGCGGGAGCACCCAAGATGAAGATGCTTGTGCGCAATGCGGGATTGAGCGACGAACTGAGTTTCCATTTCTCTGACTCCAATTGGTACAATTACCCGATGGATGCCGAGAAGTATGCGAACCAACTGCATAGCCTGCCCGAAGGTGAAGACCTTATTAATATATGGGTCGGTGCCGATACATTTGGTATTCGCCAGCAGGCGGGGACGGGTATATTCGAGTTCCTCAAAGCCCTGCCTTATTACGTACTGGAGCGCGAAATGGGTTTCTGCACGCCTACCGAGGCGGCAAAGAAGATGACGGCAAGCGATGTTATCTCTGCGCCATATCCGCTTACGTGGGCAGGCGAGGCAAAGGACCTCAGTATGTACAACGGCAACGACTTGCAGCAGGAGGCGTTGAACAAACTCTATGCGGTGGCGGAGCGTGTACATCTATGTCGGGACAAGGGCTTGAAGACCAACTGGTTGCGCTTGCAAGATGTGAATAATTTCCACTATATGAACCACATCGACCAAGGGGCTACCTATTATGAGTCGGCGTATGATGCATTCATCAACTATATGAATATCTTGTCCGATTTCCTGCAGTCGGTGGAGGAGCAGTATCCGACCACCATCGGCAATGAGGAACTGAACGGCTTGCTCAAGACCATCAATGGTCAGGAGAAAGAAATTCAGCAACTCAAAGAGGAACTGAAGAAGAAAAAAACAAAACAGGCAAAATAAACGACACCTAAAAAGTGTACGATTATTAAGATTCCATTGAGCATTGTGCATCATACATCGCCCATTGAAAAGCAAGGTGGATGGTTATAGGATAGTAGGTGCTTGCCACTCTCTCAAAAATGTACGATTATTAAGATTTCCGCTATTGGAAGTAACGAGAAATAAATGTTCCAAAATCTTATCTTTGTGATGTTGGGTGGGGCTGTAGGAGCAGCCCTGCGCTATTTGGTAGGGCTGTTTTGTGCGCAATCTTCCTCGGTAGAAAAATCGCCTAATTACCATAGAAATTAACGGATAATTAACGGCAATTAATGGAGAATGATATCCGATAATGTTTTAATGGAGAAAGAGAATTAACGGATAATTATACGATAATTAACGTTCCAAACAATTCCAATGCAAGGACTAATCATCAAATCTACAGGTAGTAGTTATCTCGTTCATTTCCCCGATGGCACCCAAGCCGAGTGTCACGTTAAAGGGAATTTTCGCATTCGTGGTATCCGTTCTACCAACCCCGTAGCGGTGGGTGACCATGTGGAGGTAGCCGCTCTTTCCGATGGAACTAATTGGATAACAGATGTTTGTGAGCGTCGCAATTATATCATCCGTCGTTCTACCAATCTCAGTAAGGAATCGCATATCCTCGCCGCCAATATCGATCAGGTTGTCCTCCTTGTTACTATCAACCACCCTGTCACTTCTACCACGTTTATCGACCGTTTCCTCGCTACCTGCGAGGCATATCGTGTACCTGCCGTCCTGCTCTTTAATAAGATTGACCTGCTTGATGAAGCCGAACTGCAGGCATTAGCGGAACTCCGTACACTTTATGAATCACTTGGTTACTCTACGTATGCCCTCTCTGCCAAGACTATCTGTACGGACGAGATAGAGCAATTCAAGCAGTCCCTTCTCTATGGCAAGGTTACGCTTCTAAGTGGCAATTCGGGGGTCGGGAAATCTACGCTCCTGAATGCTATTTTCGGGAGGGAACTCGCCCGTACGGGGGCTATCTCCAACGCTCACAACAAAGGCACTCATACCACCACTTTCTCCGAAATGTACCCGCTGACACGATGCATAATGCATAATGCACGATGCACAATGCAGGAAGGAAACACAGAAAAAATAACATCCGATCTGATGTCCCCCTCTTTGAGGGGGGCGGGGGAGTCCGGCGGATGGATCATTGATACCCCGGGTATCAAAGGTTTCGGCACTATTGATATGCAAAAAGAGGAAATTGGGCATTATTTCCGGGAGATATTTCGTATTAGTGCCGACTGTCGCTATTCCAACTGCACCCATACGGGCGAACCGGGGTGTGCTGTCTATCAAGCCGCTCTTGATGGCACTATTGCTCCATCCCGTTTCGAATCCTATCTCTCCCTTCTTGGCGACTGCACTGAAACAAAGTACCGCTAAGCAACGCTCAACGGGTAACGAACAATACACAATCATTTTTGTGAGAATATATTTGTGTCGGCAATATACAACATTTTTGAACGAAGTTGGCTGCTCATTCAAAATAAAACACTAAGAATAAATCAATTATATAAAGACCATACCTGACACATCTAATGGAAAATACATAAGAATGAAACTAAGTATGCTGTATATTTCTAATAATATAGTAAAAAGTGCAGTTTTCTTTCGTTTCTGAACAAACGTTCAGAGAAAAAGCACTATCTTTGCATCGAATTTAGCTTAACAATTGGATTTGGTTTGACTTTCGGGTTGTTTAATTGTTGTTATTTCTAATGACGCTAAACATCCTATAGTCAAAAAGTAAGGCACAGCCGCGACGGTTCTGCCTTATTTTTTTTGTTATATCTACACATCTATAAACTCCCTTATCTCTCTTTGATTAACCCTGTGGTGTATGCTACAAGCAAGTGCTCGAGGTTATCAACCTGTGATTGCAGTTCACGTCCGCGGTCGGTGTCGCGAATGTGCAAACGGTGTTTGGTAAAGTCTTGTAGAAGGGTGCGGCTATGGATGTCGTTGCCTGAGAGGATAGCCTGCTCACGGCTCTCGAATGACTCATGCTCCACAAGTTGTATACCGTGGCTGTTGTAAATTAGTGTATAGCCTGCAATACCCGTTTTCTTCTGGTAGGGTTTGCTGAATCCGCCGTCTATCACAAAACGTTTGCCTTCGGCGCGGATAGGACTCTCACCCTCTATGGTGCGCACGGGGATATGGCCGTTGATAATACGACCCGTTTCGGTATCCATCCCGAACTCTTGCAGTATCCGCACGCACGTCTCCCGCTCATTCGCCAGAGTGTAGTATGCCCCTTTCTTCTCTTTCCGCAGGTCTTCGTCTTCCACAAAATACCGCTCCAGGGTGGTCATCTTGTCCTTGTTGTAGAGCGGAGAATAGGGACCTTCCCATAGATAGAGCATATAGTCCAATGCGTCGGCTTTCTCTTTGCCCGTGCCGTAGTACGCCATACGCACCACCTCGTCGGTGCGCTCCATCAAGTGTCTGCCGCTGACACGTTCGCCGCACACGTCCATTTTGGTAAACGAACCATCATTGTTGAGCGGTATTGCCGCATGGTAGAGCAGAAAACCGTTGCGTACCAGGAACATACTTCCGTGTTGGTAGAGTAGGTGCAGATGTTTCTGCATTTTTTCCGATTTGCGGAAACTGCGTGCCAATTGGGTCATCAGTTCCTCTTCTTCAGCAGATAGTGTATAGGGTTCGGTTTCCGATAGTGTGGGCAGATTGGTGTCCAAGAGCGGATAATCCTGCCCGTTGATACGGATAGTGCCGTGTTGCTTATCTATCTTGTCCAGTAGCAAACGGTCGTTCATATCCCATTCGGGATGGCGTAGGATAGTCTGCCCTTCCAACTTGAACTGGATTATCGAAATTGCCTTGTGCATCTTTGCCATGAGGGCGGCAGAGCGGGTCAGGCGCGGATTGTTCTCAAAATCTTTCGTCTGAAATACATCGCAAGGGTCGTCATAATAGGTCTCCATGGCGAAGTTTGCCAGTGGTAGCAGGTTGATACCGTAGCCCTCTTCAAGGGTCTCGATGTTTGCATAGCGGATAGATACGCGCAGTACAGTGGCTATCAGAGCGGGATTCCCTGCCATAGCCCCCATCCATTCTATGTCGTGGTTCCCCCATTGAATATCGTAGTCGCGCAAGGTGGACAGCACGTCCAATATCTTGGCAGCACCTGAACCGCGGTCGAATATGTCGCCCACTACATGGAGTGTGTCAATGGTAAAACCGTGTATGAGATAGGAAATTGCCGTGATGAGTTTCTCGGCGCAGCCGAGCCCGATAATCGTATCGATGATAGCATTGTAGTACACCGCACGATCGCTCTCGATATTCGACTCATGGAGCAACTCGTCGATGATATATGCGTAGTCCTTGGGCAGCATCTTGCGTACTTTGGAGCGGCTGTATTTGATAGTTACTGCTCGTGCTACCACCACCACTTGGTGGAGACGG
>USNU01000136.1 GCA_900556095.1 uncultured Bacteroidales bacterium
CTATCAAACCGCAAGGGTTTGGCGTAATAGTGCGCACAGTGGCGGAAGACAAGCGTGTGGCGGAGTTGGACAGCGAATTGCGCCTGTTGGTACAACGCTGGGAAGATACCGTCAAGTCGCTGCAACAGAAGGAACCTGTCAGTTTGGTCAGCGAAGAACTCGGGCGCACCATAGGGGTGATACGCGATGTGTTCTCACCCGATTTCACGACTATTCAGGTAAACGACAAAGCGATATACGACGAAGTTCGCCAATACGTGGAACTTATCGCTCCGGACAGCGCAAAGATTGTCAAGTTGTATGATGGTACACAGCCCATCTTTGACAAGTTTGATATTACACGCCAGATGAAGACCGGACTCGGTCGAGTGGTAGGTTTCAAGCACGGCGGGTATCTGATTATCGACCGTACGGAGGCTCTATTTTCGATAGATGTCAACTCCGGCAGCAAGAAACTGTACGAAGATCAGGAGGAAAATGCGTTCCAATTCAATATGCTCGCCGCAGAAGAACTGGTACACCAACTCCGACTTCGAGACATCGGTGGAATTATTATCGTTGATTTCATCGATATGGACTCAAAAGAGCACCAGCAGCAGTTGTACGACTATGTACGTAAACTGATGTCGCACGATCGTGCAAAACATAACGTACTGCCGCTTAGTAAATTCGGACTGATGCAAATCACCCGCCAACGTGTGCGCCCCGCGGTAGAGGTGGATGTGATGGAAGTTTGTCCGACCTGTATGGGCAAGGGAAAAATACAGCCGTCGATTCTCTTTACCGACCAAGTGGAGGAAGAGATAGGGCATTATTATGAGCGTTACGGCAAAGGCTTGCGCCTGCATCTGCACCCTTATGTATATTCGTATGTATGCCGCGGGTGGTTCAACAGCCTAAAATGCCAATGGCGGCGTAGATATGGTGTGCGCGTGGTGGAAAACCAAAGTTTGGCTATGTTGGAAATGCGTTTTTGCGATGCGCAGGGCAATATCTTGAGGCACCAAGAAGAGCCGCAAGAACAGCAATCCAAGCAGCAGCCTAAGGAGCAGCCAAAACAGCAGTCTAAGGAGCAACCAAAGGAACAGCAGCCGGCGGAGCAAAAGGCGCAACCCGCCGCTAAAAAGCAACCCGCCAAGAAGCGACCTAAAAAGGAAACGCCCAAGACGGAACCCAAGGCAGAGCCTACAAAGCAGGAGAAGCTTGCGGAGAATGCTCAAACGGCACAGCAGCCTGCAAAGGCAAAGCAACCAAGAGCAAAGCAGCCTAAGGCACCCAAAGCGCAACCCCAAAAAGAAACAGAGGCACTACCGGTACAAGAGACCATGCCGTCAACCGTACCGATTACTCAAGAGTCCGCTAATCCAAAAGAGGAAAGCAAGTAAACAAAAAGAGAGACTTTTTCCAAAGAGGTCTCTCTTTTATTTTGAAGAGACGGCACCATATATAAGACATCTCGGAGAAAAAATGTTTTTTCAACATCGAAAGAATACCTTTTCGGATATTTTTTACTAACTTTGCACAAAATAGCTTTTGTTATTGGACAGTACACATTTGTTATTGGATAGTACAATTTGGGGAATTACTTATTTTCATGACTGAAATACAACGACAACTCTTTGCGCTGCAAGACAAGCGGTATCAGCAGTTCCATAGCAGCCTTTTACCCACACTGCCATCCGAGAAGGTAATAGGCGTGCGCATTCCCGCTATGCGCAAATTGGCAAAACAACTATCTCAACAGCCCGATACCATAGAGTTCTTGAACTCTCTTCCGCACGAGTATTATGATGAGAATACGCTCCATGGTTTGATACTCTGCGAGGAAAAAGACTATGACAAGACGATAGATATGCTGGACAAATGGTTGCCATTTGTGGACAATTGGGCTACTTGTGACCTTATCAAACCGCATAGTTTCCGCCTAATAGCTAAACACAACCCGGATAGATTTTTGGCAGATTGCCTGCGTTGGACGGATAGCGTAGAACCCTATATTTGCCGCTTTGGAACAGGTATGCTGATGACTTATTTTTTGGACGAAACATTCCAACCGGAGTTATTGGCGCATGTAGCGGCCATAGAGAGCGAACACTACTATGTGCGTATGGAGGTGGCATGGTATTTTGCCACAGCATTGGCTAAGCAGTATGATGCCACTTTGCCCTACATAGAGCAGCACCGCCTATGCGATTGGACGCACCGGAAGACTATACAAAAAGCAATAGAGAGTTATCGCATCAGCGATGAGCACAAGGCATACCTGAAGACTTTTCGTTGACGAACAAGGGGTACAAAAAAAGCAGGCACGTGGGTAGTGTCTGCTTTCTTTTGTAGATTTTTTTTTTTAGTCGAGCGCCGCCATATTCTTCGGATTGAAGAGATCTCGTCCCTCGGGAGTATAAGCATAGTCGATACGGTCTTGATAGAACTGCTCCACCTTGCCACGGACAATCTTCATTGTGGAATTGACCATATGGTTCTGCTCGGTGAATGCTTCCGGCAGTACAGCCACTGCCTTCGGCAACCATGCTTCAGGGAATTCACCATAGTGCTTTCCACCGGCACGATACGCATCAATCTCATCTTGTATCTTTTGGAGCATTGCACGTTTGCCTTCATCGTTTTTCGGGTCTAATCCTTTCGATTTAGCATACTCGCGCAAGGCCTCTTTGGCAGGCACAATCAGCACCATTGTGTATGGGTTCTGGTTGTTGTGCAACACCACTTGCTCTACATACTTGCTGCCGTCGGTCAAGCCATCCTCAAAGCCTTCCGGACTATATTTCTCGCCGTCGGCACTGATAAGCAGCGATTTGAAACGACCGACCACCCACAGATAGCCCGGATGTTTCTTGGTAACATATCCCATATCGCCCGTATGCAACCAGCCGTCCACAATAGTTTTGGCAGTAGCCTCGGGATTCTTCCAATAGCCTGCCATCACGTTTTCGCCCTTGATGACAATTTCGCCCCGTTCACCATCGGGAACGATATTGCCTTCGGCATCACAGATCTTCAATTCGAGGTCGGAAACGATGCGTCCGCTGGAGCCGAAGATGGCGTGTCCTACAGAGTTGGCACAGATGATAGGTGTAGCCTCGCTCAAGCCATAGCCCTGGAACATCGGCATCCCCACTGCGCAGAAATAACGTTGCAACTCAATATCGAGCAACGCACCGCCCCCTACAAAGAATTTCATACGTCCGCCAAAGCCCTCACGCACAGACTTGAAAATCAGTTTGTCGAACAGATTTACCAACGGTTTGCGCCATGCCCGGCAACCGCCTCGGTTCCAATATTCCTTATTGTATTTTATGGCATTGTTGAGCGCGAAGGTGTATAGTTTTTCCACAAACGCACCTTTCGCTTTAACGGAAGTCTCTATACTCTTGCGGAAATTGCGTGCTAATGCGGGTACGGAAAGCATCACCATAGGTCGCACCTCTTTGATAGAGAGCGGTATATTCTTGAGTGTAGCAAGAGCAGTCTTGCCGACCGGTACGGTAGCGATACTTCCGCAGTAGGACATCATCGTATAGAAACCTGCCACGTGTGCAAAGCAGTGGTCAAGCGGCAAGATGATGAGCATTACATCGTCCGGATCCACACCGATGATAGAACGCGCCTGCTCTACGTTGGCGGTATAGTTGCGGTGGGTGAGCAAGATACCTTTGGGATCTGCGGTTGTACCCGAAGTATAACTGATGTTGGCATAGTCGTCCGGACCTACCGATTTGTAACGCTCTACAAACTTCTCGGGTTCGGCAGCCAATAAGGCACGACCTTTGTCCATAACCTCAGTAATACAGATTTCCCGGTCCTGATACTCGGGCAGGGTATCGAAGACAATCACGTATTTTACATTCGGACACTCAGGCAGTATCTTACGAATCTTGGGCAGTTGCTGCTCCGAAGTCATAATATATTGTGCATCAGAGTGTTGAATACGGAAAAGCAGGTCGTTTGCTTCCTCCAATTTGATGCTGAGCGGCACATTGACACCCCCTGCATAGAGAATACCGAGTTCCCCCGTTACCCACAGGTTTCGTCCCTGCGAAAGCAATGCGGCACGTTCACCTTTCCGCATACCGAGAGCCATCAAACCCGCACCTATGACATGTGCCTGTTCGCGGGTCTCGCGATATGTGGTTTCCGTCCAAACATTGTCCACTTTCTCGCGAAGGAATACGTGGTCGGCATACTCCGCGGTGTACTTCTCGACAAAGTCGATAATCGTAAGTCGTTGTTTCATAATTGTCTAATTGGTATAAATAGTTCGCAAAGTTACTAAAAATAGTGCATACTATCAAATATAAACAGAAAAAGGCTTGCATTTCATAAAATGTGAAGCCTTTTTCTTAATTATTTGTTGTCTTTGAACTACTATTCAACAATGTTATTTTGGGTGTTTGTCCGTCTTTTCTCCCACGATTTCAGCGGCACGGGCAAGAGCACCGTTGATATGGTCGCGAATGTTCTCACGCCCTATGAGTTGTACGACCCCCGCTTTCTCCAAAGCATGGAATACATGGTGGTTAACCCCCGACAAAACCAACTGAATACCACATGACTGGGTGCGTTGATAGAGTTGCTCGAGGTTGTGAATACCCGTAGAATCGATAAACGATAATACTTCAATAATCTTTTTACGACACGCTTTAGCATTCCACATCAAAGCGGCATCAATTTGTTGCATGACATCTCTAACTCCTAAGAACATAGTTCCAGAGTTTTTAGCTAAACCACAA
>USNU01000137.1 GCA_900556095.1 uncultured Bacteroidales bacterium
GCCGTTGGCTTTGGCCTCATAGCGCGGGTAGGCACGCCCTTTGGCATAAACAATCATCTCCCCTGCATCAAGAAACTCGTTGGCCATACGAATAGCCTGGTCCATAAAACCGCCCGAGTTCTCACGCAGATCCACAATATATGCCGTTGCTCCCTGTGCTTTCAGTGAGGCCAATGCAGAGATAAACTCGTTGTACGTGTTTTCGCCGAACTTGTTCACACGCACAAAACCAATCTTTTCACCCTTCTTTGCGGGGATAATAAACTTTGCGTCCACTGATGTTACGGGTATATCACCGCGGGTGATGGTATAGTGTAGCAGGTCGGATTCGCCGCTACGTTTTACGCCGATTTTCACTTTCGTGCCTTTCTCCCCGCGAAGCGTATGCATTACACGCTCGTTGTTGATTTTTTTACCCACAAACAGCGAGTCGTCCACCGTGATAATCTTGTCGCCTGCCAGCACACCGATACCCTCGCTCGGACCGCCAGCCACTACGGCTACGATGTTAATTGTATCGTTTTGTATGGTAAACTGCACACCGATACCAGAGAACGAAGACGACAACTCCGAATTGACCATCTCAAGATCTTTCTTGGGAATATATGCCGAGTGCGGGTCAAGTTTCTGCACAATATCTTGCATCACCTCATCGGTAATTGAATCAATATCCAACTCGTCCACGTATGCTGTCTGCATCAGTTGCATTAATTGGTCAATCTTCGATGACGGCTGCTGATAGAACTGTCCGTTTTGGAATACGAAACGCTGTGCATTCACCTTGTTGCTTACAGCATCACCTATCAAGAACCCCGCCAACAGGCATACCACTGCCACAGTCGGGAAAATATATTTTTTCACATTATTCATAATCCTTTGATTTTTATTGGACTAATTAGCCTAATTGGGCTTGTTCGCCTTCTTCTTTCAGATAGCACACCTCTATCCCCGCCCGTTGCAGCAGGTCTATACCATCCATTATGCGATATTCTTCGCCATATACCACGCGTTTGATACCTGCTTGAATAATCAATTTGGAGCACTCCATACAGGGTGAGGCGGTAACATACAGCGTAGCCCCTTCGCTACTATTGTTGCTGCGTGCTACTTTGGTAATAGCATTTGCCTCGGCGTGCAGTACGTAGGGTTTGGATACGTTATTTTCGTCCTCGCAGTTGTTCTCGAAACCGCTTGGTGTACCATTGTATCCGTCGGATATAATCATCTGATTTTTTACTAATAATGCACCCACTTGGCGGCGCTTGCAGTAACTATTTTCTGCCCACGTGCGTGCCATACGCATATACAGATGGTCTCGTTTCGTCTGTTTGTCCATAGTTGTAATATATTTCGCCTATCGTTATACAAATCCCGTGCCAGTCTGCCAATCTGACCTAGAGGTCTAACCATACCGGTTCACTATCTCATCCATAATGTGAAATACTTCGTCTCGTGTTTCCGCACGGAGCAAGGCGATACGGGTCTGCTTGAAGTCAGGGAGTCCCTTGAAAACGGGCGAAGCGGCAAAATGGCGGCGACTATGGACAATCCCTTTGCGCTCATCGCCTATCCAATCGATACTACGAAGTACATGCTCTTTTAATATCCCGACACACCACGCCATCTTGCGTCGGGGAAGCAGTTCGCCGGTCTCTAAATAGTGTTTCATATCCTCAAATATCCATGGGCAGCCAAACGTGGCGCGTCCCACCATTATTGCGTCCACACCATAGCGGTCGAAACATTCTTTGGCTCGCTCGGGTGTGCTAACATCGCCGTTACCGATAATCGGGATATGCATGCGCGGATTATTCTTCACCGCCCCAATCAGCGTCCAATCGGCATCGCCTCTGTACATCTGACTGCGTGTCCGTCCGTGAATGGCGAGTTCGGCAATGCCGCAGTCTTGCAATGCTTCCGCTAAATCTACAATAATACGATGGTCATCGTCCCAACCAAGTCGGGTTTTGACGGTAACGGGTGTATGCACTGCGTTGACTACAGAGCGAGTGATATTCAGTAATTTAGGAATGTCTTGTAGCAGTCCCGCACCGGCACCTTTGCCCGCTACTTTCTTTACGGGGCAACCAAAATTGATGTCGATAAAATCCGGTTTTGCCTGCTCTACGATTTGTGCGGCATCTGCCATAGGCCCCGGCTCGCGTCCGTATATCTGGATGGCTACAGGGCGTTCATCATCGCTGATTTGCAATTTGCGTGTCGTGGATGCCACATCGCGCACTAATGCATCGGCATTGACAAACTCGGTATAGACCCTGTCTGCTCCGAACCGTTTGCAGAGTAATCGGAATGCAGGGTCGGTAACATCCTCCATCGGAGCAAGATATAGTTGCATATTTTATTGTTGATGTGTTGATCGGTTTATGTGTTGATACGTGGTTTAGCGGGTTAATCAGGTTGAATCAAGTTTAACCTATTAAACTCCTAAACCTATTCAACACCGCATAAACCTATAAACTCCTAAACTACTTATGAATACTCGGATACGTAATTCTATGATGGTTCATTGAAACAAGTCTGTTTTTGAACACGTGGCGTATATCTTCCACGTCCTTGAACGACAGCGGAGTCTCCGAGAACTGCCCGTCTGCTACTTGCTGGTCTATCATCTGATCCACTGCCTGCCCGATAGTTTCTTCGGTGAATGTGTTCAAACTGCGTGAGCGTGCTTCTACTGCATCTGCCATCATCAGTATGGCGCCCTCTCTCGTACTCGGTTTTGGACCCGGGTATTGGAATAGTGTTTTATCCACTTTCTCGTTGGGGTGGGCATTCACGTATGTATTGTAAAAATAACGTGTCAGCGAGGTGCCGTGGTGCGTGGCGATAAAGTTGATTATTACCTCCGGTAAGTGGTGTTTGCGTGCCAAAGTTACGCCGTCTGACACGTGCGCAATCACAATCTTTGCGGCTTCGGTCGGTTCCATTGTCGAGAGCGGGTTAGGACCACTCTGTTGGTTTTCCGTGAAATAGTAGGGATTAGTCAGTTTTCCTATATCGTGGTACAATGCGCCCGTTCGCACTAATAGTGCATTGGCTCCGATGGCTTTTGCCGCCTCTGTTGCCAGGTTTGACACCTGCATCGAGTGTTGGAACGTACCGGGGGCTTTCTCGGCAAGCGTGTGGAGCAGGTCGGAGTTTATATCGGTCAGTTCCACCAGCGTAATCGACGAGATGAAACGGAATAGTTTCTCAAATAGGTAAATCAGTCCGTACGAACCGATAATCAGTAGGGCATTCACAAAAAAATAAACATATATCATCGGGTCGATGGCATGATAGTCGCCCGAAGTGGCAAATGCAAAAGCGGTGTATGCCAGGGTCTGCGTGAGAAATATCCAGCCTGCCGTCTGTGCCAACTGCGCACGGCGTGTCATATCGCTCAGGCTGGACACTGCCACCATGCCTACTGTTATCTGGATAAAAAAGAACTCTACAGGTGCGGGAACTGCCAACGACACTATCAGCACGGTGGTAAAATGCAGAAACAATCCCGTGCGGGCATCAAAGAACACACGTGTCAAAATCGGCACCCACGCAAAGGGTATCAAGTAGATGCTCAAACTTGTATAGCGCAGCGTCAGACACGATAGGGCAATCACTATTGCCGACTCCAAGCAGAAGAATAATACCGTGGAAGTACTTTGAATATATGAGCGGCGGAATACATATAAGTAAATGATAAACAGAGCAATAAATAGGCAAATCATTATGCTCTCGCCCACGATGGAGAGAATGCGCTGGTGCTGACTGACGCTCTCGTCCTCGTATGCACGGCGCAGCGATTCCAATATCTGATAGTCCTGTTCAGTTACAATCTCGCCCCGGTCGATAATCTTTTCCCCCGTTTGTATCACTCCCTGCGTTGGTGCAATCGAGGATAGCAGTTTGTCGCGCATCGTGTTGGTCAGAGCCGTATCTTGTACTAAGTTGGGCTTGGCATCGTTATATGCTTCACCAAGGTGTTCGCGTGCCTTCCCAGGGGTATAAACTTGCGATAGGGGATACACTCTTGATGTGCGGTTTTGTATGACCGAGATGCGGCTGTAACCGTTATTCTTGAGTGCCTCCATATCCTGGAGCGATACGATTAATGGAGATTGTACTATGCCGTCTTTATAACGGAAACAAGGTGCAAAACCGGACAGCAGTTGTGATTGTTCCTGCTTCAGTTGCTTGTCCGTTTTGTAAATAGGGAAATCAAACTCTGCGGTAATCAGTTCGTATGCCCACGGCTTGCCTACCTCAAAATGGTACCGGAAAGAAGTGTTATATCGCGGAAAAAGTAGCACCGTCAGTACGGCCAATGCCACAAAAGCGAGGATACGAAACATATCCTTCGGAAGCGCATGTGAAGTAAAATGTATTTTTTTCATAGCACAAAGTGAGTTCGGTAAATATAAACTAAATCTACCGGTTTCGCCTGCAAAGATAGCCTTTTTCTGCTGAATATGCAAATTTAGCACCCATTTCTTTTCGCCACAGCGTCCCTGAAGCACCTTTGTATTAATTAAATCTAATATAGACAAATATATAGGGAGACGTTAATTCGTTTTGAACATGTAATTGACCATATAATTGGACCATTAATACACCTATTAGGGGGATAAATACACGAAAAATTAAATCTAATATAGACAAATATACAGGGGGACGTTAATTCGGTTTGAACATGTAATTGACCATATAATTGGACCATTAATACACCTATTAGGGGGACAA
>USNU01000138.1 GCA_900556095.1 uncultured Bacteroidales bacterium
TACAACTTGCCAAGGAGCATGGCGCGTTCATTTTCTCTATCTGCAATGTGGTTGGGGCATCAATTCCGCGCTTGTCGGACAGCGGTTGCTACACCCATGTCGGGCCGGAGATTGGCGTTGCTTCCACCAAGGCATTTACGGCGCAGGTTACTGCTCTCACGATGCTCGCCCTCTGTATCGGACGCGAAAAAAAGACCCTCAGCGAGGAAAAATACTTGTCAATCGTTCGCGAACTGGCACTGGTTCCGGACAAAATCAAGATGATTCTTGACCAAGACAAAGCCATTGCCGAGTTTGCCAAGACATTCACCTATGCGCAGAATTTTATCTACCTCGGGCGTGGTTACAACTATCCGGTTGCATTGGAGGGTGCACTTAAACTCAAGGAAATCAGTTATATACACGCCGAGGGGTATCCCGCAGCCGAGATGAAACACGGACCCATTGCCCTTATCTCGCAGGAGATGCCGGTGGTGGTGATTGCGCCACGTTGTGGCACATACGAAAAGGTGGTTTCGAATATTCAGGAAATCAAAGCGCGCAAAGGTCGGGTCATCAGTGTGGTTACCGAGGGCGATGTTTTGGTAAGCAATATGTCTGACTTTACCATTACTGTCCCCGCCACCGAGGAGTGCCTCACGCCTCTGCTGACGGTCGTTCCGTTGCAACTTTTGGCATACCATATCGCCGTTGTGAAGGGCTGCGATGTGGACCAACCCCGCAACCTCGCCAAGTCGGTAACCGTGGAGTAATCTGGCAGAACATATAATTATCCACGAATTATCCATTAATAAATTATATGGTTCAATTATATGGATTTGATGGTTTAATTATATGTTCCTAAAAGAAAAAATTAACGGTCAATTAAACGGTAATTAACGGAGAACGTAACCCGACAATGGTCTTTTAATGGACATTAATGGAGTAAAATCCCTCTTACGGAGTAAGGAAAAACAGAACATCTCGGAGCCTTCAAAGTCAGGTGGATGGTTATAGGATGGTTATAGGATAGTTATAGGATAGTGAATAGAAATATAAAACATTTATGGATAAAAATATTCGTGTAGCCGTACTCGGCTACGGTAATATAGGTCGCGCTGCCGAGCAGGCGGTTTTGGCTTCTCCCGATATGGAGTTAGCCGGTATTTTTCACCACAATGACAACCTCGATGCCATCGATGCCGATGTGGTTCTTCTCTGTACCCCTACCCGCGAGGTGCCGTATTTTGCGGAACAACTTGCCCAACGGGGGATTTGTACGGTGGATTCGTTTGATATTCATGGGCAAATCTACGACCTTCGCCAACGCTTAATGCCTGTCAATCAGGCGCATAAATCGGTCAGCATTATCTCTGCGGGGTGGGACCCGGGTTCAGACTCAATGGTGCGTGCCATTCTGCAAGCCCTTGCACCTAACGGACTGACTTACACCAATTTCGGTCCCGGACGCTCGATGGGGCATACCGTGGCAGCCAAAGCCATACGCGGTGTGAAAGACGCCCTTTCGATGACCATTCCGCTTGGCACGGGTATCCACCGACGAATGGTGTATGTCGAATTGGAAGATGGAGCCGATTTTGCAACCGTAGAGCACGATTTGTTGCAGGACGACTATTTTGCTCACGACGAGACGCACGTCATTCAAGTGCCCTCTGTGGCTGCCCTCAACAATGTGGCGCATGGCGTCGATTTGGTGCGCAACGGAGTTTCCGGAACCACGCACAACCAGCGTTTTGAGTTTAAGATGGAAATCAACAACCCCGCTTTGACAGGTCAGGTAATGACTTCCTGCGCCCGCGCTGCATACCGTCTCCGTCAGGACACCCGTTACGGCGCATATACAATGATAGAACTTTCCCCCATCTCCCTCCTACCCGGAGTTCCCGAAGATATCATCCGTCAATTAGTTTAATTAGCAATAATCCATAACCCCAAAAGAGACTGCCGGACAAATGTCGTCGGGCAGTCTCTTTTTGTAATGAAATACAACCAATATACCTAATCTTGGTTGTATGTTAATATGCTTACTTTTTATATTTCTCTAAAGAAACATCATAACCTTGTATCTTGTTTAATAGGTCTTTTATCGTATTAGAAAATGCCGTCTCCTGAATACGCTTAAAATCAATACTTTTGTCTAATTTTTCGGTATTCAATTCGCCTTTCTTGTATAAGTACGTAAGGTAGTAATAGTTCGCCTGTTCTTGTTCTCTGGCAGTCAATTGTTTGGACTCGTTTTTAGTTACTGGTGTGCCCTCAACTGTCTTTGTATTTTGTTTAGCCGGCTTCTCTACCATTGTTACAGGTGTACTCTCAACGCTCTTTGTATATGGAGTTTCTACTGACTTGATAGGTTCGCCGTTAGGTTGCAGGAACTCAATGATAGTTGCACGTGCTGCTACATATTGTTTAACCTTTGGGACACCTACAAAAAGTGCTCTGAAAAATCCCATACTTTCGCGACGTACTTCCTCTATGGAAACATTGATAAATGCTTGGCTTCCGGTTAACTTGTATTGGCGCAAAAGTTCACCGTATGCACTGCGTTCTACATCTTGGCGTTTTAGGTTACTATTGTCAACTTCTATGACAACTTCCACATCGCGAACAATACGAAAGTTCGCACCACTTAATACAACTTGGGTCTGTGTGCCATAATTGTTCAATGCACCCGGCATATAGGTACCAACCGCACAACTTGAGAGTATCAACGTAACAATGGATGCAATAATTAGTTTTTTCATACTTGAAAATGATTTAATAAGTTTAACGATATAGTTCCGCCTCAATGGTTACGCCATCACCAAATGTTTGGTCCCATGAAATGGCTTCGTAGTCAGAAGACGTACTGTTTAATCCTTTTACATACACATAGTTAGCCCCATTATTCGCCGCTTCTTTTAATAATGCGGCTATTGCTTTTTCTTTGTCGAAAGAGAAAGAGTTGTCACTGGGAACCATTTTTAGTTTCCCGATGTATATCATATCGGGAGATACTGAAGAAATAATCTTGGCAGTAACTGTTGGGGCATAGTATTTTTCGATTTTGGCAATGGGAAGATACTGGGTAATACACCCCGTCATAATACAGCATAGTGCAATTAGCAGCACTGCAACGAAAAAAGATTTTTTGTTTGTCATATCTGTTGAATTTAGTATTTGTTTATATGTTTTTTGATATATATACATAAAAAAAGCAGGCACGAATTACTCGTTCCTGCAATCGTAGGCTGTGAGAAGAAATGCCCTATCTACTGAAACGAGCAACTCATGTCTGCCGAATGTATATATGTACACATTATCTATCACCCCACTATTAAGTAAGGTACAATATGTGTATAGAAATACACTCCACGCAGACGTTTCGTTGCTTCGTCTTGGTAGATATATTGAACTTCTCACATTCACGATTGCCAAGATCCGAAGCGTTGTTAAACGCCTTAATACTATGTCTTGGTAGAGACACCTCTCTACTTTGCCACACCGTTCTTGATATTATTCCGATGCGGACTGGCTTATTGCGAATTTTACGTCTTCGCAAGGACAGACCTTGTTTAGAGTCCAAAGTCAGGACTATCATTTTATCCTAATGGATAATCAATTATGTCTGCAAAATTACACTTTTTTTCTGATATACAAAAGTCGTGTGATGTTTTTTGCATTTTAACACAAATATCTCGCTAAATTTTGTGTATAGTTTATAAATCCTTAATCCTGCAAGAGATGTTCGGCCAATGCCTCCAATGCAGGAACATCGGTCGGTTTGAGCGTGCTGCGAATAGATACTACGGGTTCTACAATCGTGATGTCTTTCAGTTGCTCCAGCATACTGCGCATTATGCGTGCCGCTTGCGGTGCCCAACTGCCGTTTTCCACCAATCCCACACGGCGCGATTGGTAAGTTTTCAGTTGCAGTTTGTGCAGAAAATTGTGCATCGGCGGAAATATATCCGCATCGTATGTCGAGCAGCATAGTACCATTCGGCTCATACGGAATGCGTCCTCTACTGCCTCCGCCATATCGTCTCTGCTGAGGTCTGTAACCGCCACTTTTGCGCCCTTGGCTCTGAGCATTTCGGCTAATTGCAATGCGGCCTTGCGGGTATTTCCATGGATTGACGCATACGCCACAAGCACCCCATCGGTCTCGGGTTCGTAACTGCTCCATATCGTGTAGAGACGCACTGCCTCTTGCATTTTCTCGCCTTCCAAAATAGGTCCGTGCAGCGGCGCAATCGTTTGGATATCAAGCGAAGACGCGGCTTTTAGTACATTTGCTACAGGGCGTCCGTACTTGCCGCAGATATTGAAATAGTAGCGCCGTGCCTCACAAGCCCAGTCATCCGCATCGGCATCATATACACCGAACTTGCCGAATGCGTCTGCCGAGAACAGCACTTTTTGTTCGGGAACATAAGTCATCAGTACTTCCGGCCAATGCACCATCGGGGCGGCTATAAACGAAAGCGTCATTCCACCTAAATCCAACATATCTCCGCCTTTTACCTCCTTGGTGTTGGGGGCATTGATACCGAACTGCGGCAACATTTGCAAAGCAATCTTTGAGCCGACCAATGTCGTATTCGGGTAAACTGAAAGAAAGGCACTAATGGAACCGCTATGATCGGGCTCCATATGCTGAATAATCAGATATTCAGGCTGTTTGCTATCCAATGCTACAGCCAATTTCGACAGCCATTCCT
>USNU01000139.1 GCA_900556095.1 uncultured Bacteroidales bacterium
CTACCATACCCGTATCGGATTTTGCGGGCGAGATATGCTACAAATACGCCATCCGTTTGCAGGACGGCGGGTATATATATGAGTCCGGCGAACCACGCGTGCTGACCCTGCGCAATACAGACAAGCACCTTGTGATACGTGATGCATGGCAGGTGGACGACTATGAGAAATCATTCTATACAACGGCTTTTGTTAAATCCCTTTTTCGCCGGCAGAAACCGATGCACACCAAAGCGCCAAGAGGCAATGTGCGTTTTTCAATAGACCTGCCGCAGATAGAGCCAACACAGGGCGTGGCTATCGTAGGCAACGTACCGGAATTGGGCAACTGGAACACCGACCGAAAAGTGGTGATGAACGATGCCGAGTTCCCACTATGGCGAGCCGACATAGAGGTGAAAGGCGACCAAATCATTGAATATAAGTATGTGATTTACGACCTTCATTCGGGCAGTGTAGTGGATATGGAATGGGGCGAGAACCGCAAGATATGGGGTTTGCAACAGAGTTTGAGCATTCAGCAAAACGACCGCTCATTCCGTCGCACGCAACCGCGTTTCAAGGGTGCGGGTGTAGCGATACCCGTATTCTCGCTGCGCACGCAAGACGGTTTCGGTATCGGCGAGTTTCCTGACCTAAAAAAAATGGCAGACTGGGCGGCGAAGACGGGGCAAAAGATGATTCAGACCCTGCCTATCAATGACACCACGCTGACACACACCAACCGCGACTCGTATCCTTACAACACCGTGAGCGTATTTGCGTTGCACCCAATCTATATCAATATAGAGAAGATGGGGCGTCTGACACCTGCACAAAAAAAGAAATACCTCGCCACCAAAGAGGAATTCAACCAAAAAGCGATTGCGGATTATCAGTGCGTATATGACGAGAAGATGAAGTACTTCAAGTTGCTCTACAAAGCCGACAAAGAGGCGTTGTTCAGCAGCGAAGAATACAAGGCTTTCTACCGGAAGAACCACGAATGGCTCGACCCGTATGCGGCTTTTCTCTCGAAACGCGACAAGCAGCCGAAGGATTTCTACTGCTATTTGCAGTTCCACGCCGACAAGCAGTTAACAGACGCTGTGGCTTATGCACACTCGATAGGTGTAGCGATGAAAGGGGATATACCTATTGGTATCTCGCCCGATTCGGTGGACGCTTACACAGACCCGCAACTATTCAACCTCGATGCCTCAGCAGGTGCGCCGCCCGATGACTTCTCGATTAGCGGACAGTATTGGGGATTCCCGACCTACAACTGGGACGAGATGGCGAAAGACGGCTTCCTATGGTGGCGCAAGCGTTTCCAGAAGATGCAGGACTATTTTGATGCATACCGTATTGACCATATCCTCGGTTTCTTCCGTATCTGGCAAATGCGCAAGACCGATGTTTGGGGACTATGCGGACATTTCAGCCCAGCCCTACCCTACAGCGCACAAGACTTGTGGAATATGGGCGTGTGTCTCGACATAGACCGGATGACGAAGCCGTATATCCGTGCCAACTTCCTCGGCGAGGTGTTCGGCTACGATACCGAGTACGCCAAACAGCATTTCCTCAACACCAACGACGGGTATATCTACTATTTCAAGGATGAGTTTGACACACAGGTAAAGATACAAAACTATTTCGATGCACTCTTGGCAGACGAAACGAAACTGAAAGCCGCCGGGCTGACCGAGGAGCAGGCGAAGAACCTCTGCAACGGGCTGATATACCTGCATTGCGAAGTACTCTTTGTGCGCGACCAACGCAGTCCGGATATGCTTCACCCGCGTATTTCGATTTATCAGTCGCACTCTTTCAACGAACTATACGACGACCAGAAACAGGTGCTGATGCGGATATACAATGACTATTTCTTCCGCCGCCACACCGATTTCTGGCGCGAGTCGGCTATGCGCAAACTGCCCACACTAATCAATGCCACACACATGCTCTGCTGCGGAGAAGACCTCGGCATGGTACCGGCTTGCTTACCCGATGTGATGCACCGTTTGCAGATACTGAGTCTGGAGATACAGCGTATGCCAAAAGACCCGAATGTAGCATTTGCGCACCCGGCGAATGCACCGTATCTGAGCGTCTGCACTACAGGTACACACGATATGAACCCGCTGCGTGCATGGTGGGAAGAAGATCGCGCCGTCACCCAGCGTTTCTACAACGAACAGATGGGGTGGCAAGGCGAGGCACCGCGCGAGATGACACCAGAGATAGCGGAGTTTATCATCAACCAACACATGTACAGCCCCGCGATGTGGGTGATTCTGCCGCTGCAAGACTGGCTTGCCATAGACGGGAAAATACGCATACCGGATCAGCACGCCGACCGTATCAACATACCCGCCGACCCGCACCATTTCTGGAACTACCGTATGCATATCACTCTGGAAGAACTACTCCAAAAGGACGAATACAATGCGCATGTGCGTAGGCTGACCGCCGTACGATAAAAAACACAACAGACCGACCCGCTTTATAGCAGTCGGTCTGTTGCGTCTTTACGATTTTGCACCAAGAAAATGAGATGATGAAGAAGATATTTCAAACCCTTTTGTTGTTACTATTCACTACTTTGGCTATGGCACAAGTACATTTTTACAAAGGTAATTCGACTTACTCGAGCAATATACTCTATACGTGGGACGGAAAACATCTGTACAAAGGAAACTCCACCTACTCAAGCAATATATTGCTGACGTGGGACGGGCAGTATGTCTATCGCGGAAACTCCACCTACTCGAGCGATATACTCTATACATGGGATGGACAAAAGATGTATAAAGGGCGTTCTACCTACTCGAGCGACATACTCTACACGTGGGACGGAAGCAAAATATACAAAGGAAACTCCACCTACTCAAGCAACATTCTCTATACCTGCGACGGAAAACATATCTACAACGGGAACTCTACCTATTCGAGCAATATATTGTCCACTATAGACGGTATGATACCTGTTCCGATACTGCTGATGATATTGTAGGGGCAACGGAGCGGATGCCTATCCACCTGACATCCACCCGACATCCACCCGTGTTGGATATACCTCGGCTACCACTTGCAGTATTATTATTTACTATTTGATAGTGTCAAAACACCGCTTAACCTCAAAAGCGCTGATTTATTACGAATTACACGCGCATAATGCGCTTATTTTCCTGTTTTTGTTATTTTCTAATGCACTTATTTTCCGCTTTCTATACAAATCTAATGCACTTATTTTCCTACAATATAACCCATATCGCTATTCGTAGGAAACAAACAACCTCGGTTAGCCATTATGGAAAACCGAGGTTGCAATACAAAGTACAGACACCTATGATGGTATATCCACCATGTCATCAAACATTTTGAAAATCAAATCATTGGCCTTTCTATAGAGTTTGTATGCTTTGAGCATGTAAAATACAAGGACATTCAAGCCTGTAAACAGCATTATGCCTATTGAGCCAACAAGTGTAGCAAAGACTATCCAATCGTTGCTATCCGTGCTTAAACCTCCGCTGAATGTCATCCAATAAACTACTATTCTGACACAAATTATAACAAGAATTAAAGCAAAGGATACTCCAAAGATTATTTTCTGATATTTATTCATCTGCAAGGTTGTTATTTTACCTCATTGCCAGAGATGGTATATGTCTTGCCGTTATGTTGTATCAGCACTTGACCATTACGGAAAACTTTCCGGGTTTGCACAGCAGCATTATTGGAAGATGAGGACGATACATTGTCTATCGCTGTCGGAGCCGTTGTACGGAAAGTTCCATTATATGTGCTGATAGGTTGTCCATTGCTACTTTTGGCAACAATAGAGTACTCATATTGTGTATTACACTCCAACCCACTGAAAGTAAACCAAAAGGCGGATTGCGCGTATTGGGCAGCAGGTGCTTGACGCGCATTGCCATTGTAAGACGGTGCGGCAAAGGCAGCATTGATCAGTACCCCTGTATTATCGAAAGTAAGAGAACTGATAGTTTTGGCATCTTTGGTAATAGTGATTGTGTATGTTTTGGCACCTATGGTTGTGGGCCATGCAATGGTTACTTCGGTGTACGAAGGCATAATAACCGGTTCATCGGTATCGGTAGCAGTTGCTCCTATAGGAACAATTTGCCCAAAGTCTTTCCATACATCTGCTTCTTTGTATTTGCCAATGGCTGAAAGAGGTACATACAAAGTCTTTTCGGATAGTTTATCTTCATCAAAGTATCCAGGTTGCCCAATATAAATATGCGGAGGTACATTGGCATAACAGGTTACTTGCGTGAGGTTTGCATAACCAAAGAATGTTGCATCATCCATAGACAATTCACTATTATTGCCAATAAGAACAGAAGTGAGACCCGTGCAACCTGAGAAAGCAGCCCATCCAATACTCGTTACACTATTCGGGATAGTGATAGACGTAAGACCCGTGCAACCTGAGAAAGCACCCTCTTCAATACTCGTTACACTATTGGGGATAATAACAGAGGTAAGACCCGTGCAACCAGAGAAAGCACCAGAACCAATACTCGTTACACTATTGGGGATAATCGTTGTTTTACAACCTTGTATTAAAGTGTTAGTTGCCGTTTCTATAATAGCATTACAATTACTACGGCTATCATACACTTTATTCCCATTCTCAACAACGATAGAAGTAAGACCC
>USNU01000140.1 GCA_900556095.1 uncultured Bacteroidales bacterium
CCACCGCCGTCAGTACCAATACCACCAGCAACACAAGGTTGTGGCTCCGCATAGCACCCTCTATGTGATTGCGTTTTTTCATTGTCCTTTTTTTAGTTGAAAGCGGAAAGTTGATAGTTGAAAGAAGTGGAGAGTTTAGAGTGAAGTGTTTAGTGCAGTGGAGAGTTATTAGTGGGAAGTAGTACGTGCAAAACTATAAAACTTTCTACTTAAAAACTTCTCTCAACTCTAAACTTTCAACTCTTGACTAATAAGAGGTCCTTGCCCCGTTGTATAGTTTCTGGAAGCCCTCGACGACTACTTGGTCGCCTTCATTCAACCCTTGGGTGATGACCACGCCTGCGGCGGCATACTGACCAATTTCCACCCGTCTGCGTGTGGCGATGTCGTTTTGTATTACCCATACCGATGGTCCGCTCGTGAGCGTCTGCACACAGGCGGCAGGTACGAAATAGCCCGATATGCTTTGTGACCGAAGCCATACTTTGCTCACCATACCCGGCAGCAGATCTTTGTGTTGTGTATTGGTCAGCACGGCTTTGACGGTATAAGTATGGGAAATGGTATTTGCCAACAGGTTCTTCTCTACCACACGAACAGGCAGCGTGTCCAGCCCGAGAGCGGGTATCTGTATCATTCCGCTATCTCCCACCTGAATGGATGCGATGTCGCCTTCCGCCACATCAAATGTAACGTTGTAGCCCGCCATATCCAAGAGTGTTACCAGGTTCAGGCCGGGGGCAACCACTTGTCCGGCTTGGACTTTGCACTCGCCTATCACGCCGCTGTTGGGCGCACGCAATACGCAGTCGCTAAGCGACTTGCTCGCCATAGCCTCCATAGAGCGTGCCTGCTCCAACTGGCTGCTCAGTTCTACCATTTTCTGCTCCGTAATGCCGCCCTCCCGATACACTTGTCCGGCACGTGTGTAGCCGTCTTGTGCCTGTTGGAGGGTGGCGTTGGCTACCAGCAGAGCGTTCTTTGCCTGTGTGTCGTCCAAGCGCAGCAGTTCCTGCCCCGCCCGTACACGGTCGCCTTTCTTTACATAGACGGCAGTTACCTGTCCCGCTGTCTGCACACTCAGCGGCACACTCGACGCCTCTTCTATCTTGCCCACATACGTGTGCGTGTTTATGTGTGTCTGCCGTCCGATGGTCTGCACCTCCACCTTGATAGAGCGCACCTCGTATCCCGGTTTCCGGTTCAGCGGCAACTTTTTGCACCCCGCCAGGCAGAGCAAGGCAAGGAGATATATGTATAGCGTTTTTTGCTGCATAGCGTGTTAATTCTTTTTTGCCACCATAAGTATGTCTTCGCCGGCTAACTGTTTGTCGTTGCTGACCCCCGCGCCGTTGTATTGGAGCATAAAATGGATCGTCTCGTCGTGCATCTCTGCCCCGCCTGACACCTCAATGTTATAGGTCTCGTTGAGAGTTTTATCCACCGGTCGCAGCAAATCTTGTTGCGTTATAGTATATGTTACCGACAGGGTGCGCTCAAAGGGTTGCAAGACGATGTCGTCGTTGTCGATTTTGCCCGTGGTGGTATAGACATCACCTTTCAAACTATTGAAGGTCAGCAGGATACTATCCTCCTGTATCTGCTCCATTTGCAAAGCACCCATCTCACCAGTCAGCACTATGGAAACGGTGTCATCGATGGTTACTTCTTGTTTTGCGATTTGGTAACTGTAGCCGCCCATACGCGATTTGACAGGGTCGGAGCAACCGGCCAGCAGGGCGATACAGCCTATAAAAAGACCGAGTTGCAAATACTTGTTTGTCTTCATATTGTTTTTGTCATTATTCGTCAATCATTCACTATCCACTCGGGAATCACCTACTAATCACCCACTAATCACCCACTAATCACCCACTCTTATAAGCACGAAGTGGTTACTTTATACCTGTGGTCAACAGGCTGTGTATGTATCGGATATTTTCTTCCAAGCGTCTCTGTTGTACCTTTTGACGGTTTTGTTCCTGCTCGGGCAGCAGGTTCTCTATAGCAGGCATCACGAGTATCGCCATAATGTTGAGCGAACAGATGGTGAGTATCAGCCGCTCGGCATTGGTCGGGACGATACTGCCCGCTTCGGTTTCTTTGTCCAATGTGTGTTGAAGCCGTGCCAGATATCCGCTGTATTGCTTATGGGCGATGTCGCAGAGCAAATCGGGTATCTGTTCCGTCTCATTGACCAACAGGCGTGCCAACATTGCGTTTTGCGCCATGATATTGAAATTCTGCGTGATAAGCGTGTCGAGGTTCTCCATAAAATGGAGATTCTCTGTGCCTTCCGGAGGAAGAACGGACTGAATGAACTGCTCAATTTTGCGTTGCAGCACTTCGGTAAAGAGGTTCTCTTTGTTCTGAAAATGGTAGTAGAGCAGCACATGCGTTACGCCCACTCGCTTGGCAATACGCGAGATGTTCGCTCCCTCATAGCCGTTGCGTGCAAACTCTTCTTCCGCCGCCTGCAGAATCTCTTCTTTTTTATTCTTCATAGGTTGTGTGAATGAAACCAAGCGCAAAAGTACGACAAATTTTTGATACTTCCAAAGGATTACTTACAGAAATGTAAGTTGCATATAATTTTGTGATATTGAAACAACAAAAGAGATGTACCCGGAAAGCAGGTACACCTCTTTGTAAGTTGGTGTTTGACAGGTTAGTGCAGTATGGTCCCCAATACTGAATAGCAAATATCTTGATGCAAGATTAGCACTTGTCCGTTCTCCAAGCGTTTACAGGCACGCAGACTGTTTGCCGTGGTGTTGTCGATTGCCATCGGACGTTTTCCGTTGATAGCGGCGGGACCGAAACCGCCCCTACTATTGGCTGCCCGCACGGTCATACCTTCTTCGAGTGCGGCAGGCAGTTCGGTTACGAATGCAGCCACACCGTTTTTCTCAATCATAAAGAGTGTTGCCGTGGTGGTCTCCCATACGATGGCTCCGTCTTGGATGGTGTAATAGAGCGATTCTTGTGCCGTTTCGGCGGCAGGATTCCATTCGCCGAAGAAAGATGTATAGGCGTATTTGGCAACTTCGTCAGCGGAGAGAATGGTCTCTAATTGCTTGGTGTTGTCTTTGTAGGTGAAAGTGATGAGATTGCTTGCGGGGCTGATAACTTTCCCCTCTGTATCGGTGGTGTTGTATTCGCCGAAAATAGCGGGCAGCACATTCATCCCCTGTAGTGTCCAGCGGGCAATCTTACCTTCGTCGGCGAAACCGAACTCACCTTTGCCCATGTCGGCAATGGTATTGAGGAAGACACATTGCGGTGCGTTGTTCCAAGCACGACCGAACGATACAACCGGACATTCCGACTGGATACGGCAGCGGTTGAATACGTAGCCTTTGTCGTTTTGGTCGGCGTTGCTGGCAGTGATGACATCGCTTCCGCCGCCTGTGCTACTGCGCTTTTCACAGTAGAGCAGCACATCCTCGAAGAAGACGCTTCCGTCTCCGCATATATAGTCCACAGTACCGTGTATCTCGCCGCCTTCGAAATAGCGTACGGCACCTATCTTGTTGGAATAGTAGGTGTCTTGATAGGACAGCAGTCGCACATTCTTGCATATAGTGTGCGTGCCTTTATCCCAGAGAGCGACCGCCCGTCCGTTGTTGGCTTTGTAGTAATCCAAAGCGTTTTGCAGGGTGAGGTCTTGCAGATAGATGTTGTTGCCCGTCAGCAGGAGTGTAGCGGTGTTGTTGATAGATTCGTTGACCGCATCGGGTGCGTTCTTGATAACTACGCCCTCCATCGATTGCCCTATCAGGCTGACATTGTTTGCCGATACCTGTGTCAGTACGGTCTCGCCGAGGTCGTACACGCCATTGGGTAGGAATACGCGGTCGCCGTCTTGCAGTTGCATAAGCGTGAGAAGCAGGGATGCCGCATCGCCTGCCGGAACAATAAACATCCCGCTTGCGTCTTTCAGTATCTCGTCAGCCACGTTGTAAACCGCCACGCTATGGAGATATGCCTGTCCGCTAAAGGTCAGCACAAGCGTATCCGCAGTACCATTGTAGAAGAAAGTGGTAGTTGTGCCGTCCGATTCGGCTTTTGCCGCGAAAGTGGTAACCGTTGCTTTACCCAGTTTGCTTGTTACCGTTACATCTGCTTCTGCCGAATACTGGCAATTGGTTACCTGTATATAGGCTTTGCCTGCCACGGCGATTTCGACCATTCCGCCGGCAGCGATGTTCCAACCATGGTTGTTGTAGTATTTGCCACCTGTGATGGTGATGCACTCATGGTCTTCCTGATACCATGATGCTTTGGTCATATTGTATATATAATGTGTACCTACAACGGCTTTTTCAATCTCTGTTACTAAGGCATACACTTTCATATCCGCCTCGATAGCAGTACCTTCCGCCACTTTTAGTCCCATATTGGTTGTCCACCCGCGGAAAGCGAAGCCTTCGGCAATAGTGAGGTCGCTGATGCTGTATTTGGGTGCAAACGCCGTGCCGTGCAGCACTTCCTCTGCGCCGAGACGGGTGCCGTTCTGATCGAAGTAGACGACGGTATGGCTTTCTACGTAGTCGCATGCCTCCACCTTGATGTACGGGCAGTACTGACCGCAATAGACGATGAGCGAATCGGCTTCCTCTACATTGTATGTCCAAGTTGCCGTACCGCCGTTGTGGTAGC
>USNU01000141.1 GCA_900556095.1 uncultured Bacteroidales bacterium
AACCCGAAGAGGTGGCAAAGGTGGCACTCTTCCTGGCCTCCGACTTGTCTTCGTATGTATCGGGGCAGGTAATCCAAGTAAATGGAGCCATGGGCTAAGCAGCACGAATCTTTTAGGATTATACAGAGAACCGCATCGCAAGATGTGGCTCTCTGTTGTTTTTTTGAAACAGAGTTCTTCCACTTGGGCTTCGGGAAAATAAATTGATTTAGAGTAATAGCAAACGGGCGGAGCAATATGCGGTCGGCAAGTTTGGTATGTGTGTTGCATATTTGGCGAAAAAGTTGTAACTTTGCCGCCAAATAAAAACTGCAGAAATATGAAAATGCAAAATCCTTCGTGGCTCAAGTATGTCATTGCGGGCATTGTTGTGCTGGCTATTGTGCCGTTGTTTTTTGTGCGTTGCACGCGTGTGGATAGTAGTGCCGTGGGGGTGAAATTCAACAAATTGTCGCTGACCGACCAAGGCAAACTGGACGCTACGCCCGTAACGGGATATGTGTTCTTTTGCCCGATAACCACCGATGTGTTTACCTATCCGACTTTTGTGCAGCGTGTGGATTATCAGCCGTTTACGGTTACAACGCGCGATGCCGCCATCTTTACGATGGACCCGACTATGGCATATTATCTCAATCGGGACAAGGCGGTGGATGTATTCTTCAAATACCGCCGCGACCTTGGCGAGATAGAGGCGGGCTATATGCGTACAGTGATATATGATGCCTATCGTATTACGGCGAATAACTATTCGAGCGACGAACTGATGGCTAACCGTGCCAAGTTTGAGAACGAGGTGCGCGTGATGCTGGATAGTGCACTGACAGCAGAAGGATTCTGTGTAACCGAGTTTACTTCGCAGATTACGCCTCCCGAGAGTCTGCGCCAGATGATTGACGCCAAGAACGCGGCGGTGCAGGCGGCACTGAAAGCAGAGAATGAGGTGAAAGAGGCTGAAGCAAATGCGAAGATTGCCGTGGCAAAAGCCGAGGGCGACGCACGGGCGTTGAAGATAAAAGCGGACGCCGAGGCATACTATAACCGTACCATTGCCGCTTCGCTTTCCACATTGATCATTCAGGAGAACTGGATTGAGAAATGGGATGGCAAACTGCCTTCCGTACAAGGCGGAGAAAATATGATGCCTATTATCAATATGAAGAAATGACGAGCGTTTATACTATCATTTTTGCTGCCGTATTGCCTGCTTTTTTATTGGTGCTGTATATCTGGGGCAAAGACAAATACGATCGTGAACCCTTTTCGCAGATAGTGAAAGGCGTGTTCTATGGTGTGCTGTCGGCGGGGATTGCTTATTTTCTGGAGGTGGGCATACAGATTTTCGGTTTGGCACCCGCAGAACCATACACTTTTTTGCAGGCAGCATGGAAAGCGTTTGTTGGAGCGGCTATACCTGAGGAGTTTGCCAAACTGCTGATGTTGTGGCTGTTGGTGCGCCATAATCGCCATTTCAACGAGCGTTTCGACGGTATTGTCTATGCCTGCTGTGTAGGCATGGGTTTTGCCGCCACCGAGAACCTTATTTACCTGTTTAGCAATATCTCGCAATGGGAAGGTGTGGCGGTACAAAGGGCTATTTTTGCCGTACCGGGACATTTCTTGTTTGCCGTGGCAATGGGGTATTTCTATGCGATGGTTTATTTCGGGGACATCAGTTGGCGCAAGCGCAGCCGTATCTTCTGGGTGCCTGTGTTGCTTCACGGAACGTACGATTCGCTGCTGTTTATGGCAAATCTCGGTACGATGTTGAGTGGAGCACTTCTGATTATTTTCTATGTGTTCTGCTGGAAGATGCTCCAATACGGGCGAAAGAATATCAAAGATAATATGGCTCGCGACCGCCAAGACCCCAACCAGATTGCGTATTGGAAAGAACGGTGATTTTTTATGTTTATGGGTTGATTAGTTTATGGGTTTATACGTGGTTTAGATAGTTGAGGGTTGAGTGTTTAGAGCAGTGGGAAAGCAGGTAGTTCATTTACGATTTGACAATTTACGATGTACGATTTATGTACGATTGACGGTGGTACCGCATGATTTTTGTATTTTTTTCGTAGCCACTACAATAACCATATTTTCTATTCCGCTGCACTAAACACTCAACTCCAAGCACTCTACTACGCTTATGCGGACAACTTAGCCATTTCTTTGGAGAAGATGTAGCCGTTGAGGGTGCGGTACTTGCCGGGGTTGGACTTGAAGGCGGCAGCATACGCAGCGAGGTCTTGCGCCGAAAGAGCCTTGATAGCAGCGCGGGTTTGGGCAAAGCGATTACGTTGTGCGACTTGCTGTGCTGTCGGGTCGGCGGTACTCGGATTGCAGATTTTGCCCGTGTAGCGGGTGCCGTTACGCATTGCGAAATAGGTGTCGGAGTGTTGGCAAACTTTGCCAGAAAGGGACTTAACTAAGTCCATAGGGATGTACTTAGACATGACAATTTGTAAATTAAGAATTTGTAAATTTGAAAATTAACGCCTTGTGGGCGAGTATTAGATGCTACCTTTCTGAGGCGGTGGCTTACCTGTGAGACATCCCACTGCACTATGCTTGCGGAAGCCCTGTGACTTTCGAAAGACGGTGCAAAGATAAGGCGGGAACGGGCGTTTTGCAAGGACGCGCGTCCCTAAAACGCTATGGCATAAGGACTGTTGTCCCTAAATCACTTATATTGCTTTGATAATAAGCGGAATATGAGATACTATTCAATGCACTATTCTTGTGCTTTTATCGCATCTTTTTGCGCAAATCTTGTATTCGGCGAGCGATTTCGTTTTCATATTTTCCCATTTTGCCAAAGGCATGAGACAGGCTATTGGGCGAGACAAGCCAACCAACTTCTGTTGTAAGTACATCGGCAAGCATTGAGAGGCTATGCCACTTGCATGGCCATGATTGCCCAAGGCGTTTGCGCGCTATAATCTCCACAGCAATGCGGATATAGTCGTCTTTGATAAAAAAGTCTGTTTTTGCTGCTGTTGTTTCTTCTAAAATGACGCATTGCCTTACAAGATTGGTAAAAATACGCTCTTGCTGCTCCAAGAGGAGGTGCAGTTGTTGTTTGTTCTCTTGCCAATGGGCTTGAAAAGAATCGGATACATTTTTCATACGATTAGAAATTTGTTTGTTAAGAATTTATTGAATATAAAAACACCGCACCTTCGTTAGTGAAGGTACGGTGTAGAAGCAAAGGAACACACAATACACACAACCTATAAGGAAGGTTGCGTGTATAATGCTACGATAAAGATGTATAATTTACCGTTTTGCGATGCCTATTTATAGGGCATTTTTTCGTTTCCCCAAGTGTGTAATTGTTGTGTATGGCAGTCTGTGGCAGAATGGTTAGCGGTCGCGGTAGTCGGTGGGGTTGAGGCCGAGGTTGCGGGAGACGTAGTGGCTGAAATAGGCGGGAGAGGAGAAACCCAACATGTCGGAGATGGCAACGAAAGAAAGAGACTTGTCGCGCAAAAGGCGCGAAATCTCCAGCGAGGTATAACGGTTGATCCAGAAATTGGCGGAATAACCGCTCACTTTCTTCGAGACTTCGGACAGGTATTTGGCGGTGACACAGAGTTGGTCGGCATACCACGTAACCTCACGGTGCGTGCGGAACTCACCGTTCTCCAGCAAGGACAGAAAACGGTTCATAATAGAGGCATACTGCGTAGAGATGTCGTCTTCTTGGTAAAGGGTGGAATGGAAATCGAAGAAATCCAGGATAAGCGTCTGCACGGTGTTGATCATCAAGTCGCGGTAGAAACGGTGCTCCGTCTGCGCAAGGCGCAGGCGGAGTGTCTCGAAATCGCGATAGCACAAACGGTACTGCTCCTCCGTGAGGTGCATGACGGGGTTGAGGAACAGTGCCAACTGCCCCTTGGTGCCGTAGTTGGCTTGGGGTGTGGAGAGATTAATGAAAGCCGACGAGACATACACCACCATCACGCGGAAGCCGGCATCGGGTTCAATCCTGTCTATCAACTTGCCCTTGCGGACGATGAGCAGGTCGCGCTCGGAGAGCGTCTTTTCTTCGCCATTGAAGACGAAACGGCAACTGCCGCCTATACAGAGGGCGTGCCCCAGATAATCCTCGTAGCGGACGGTTCCGAGTTCGTTGAGGGTGTCGGTGATGATGATGGAGTCCATAGGCGTCACTTCGTGTAGATTATGTTGTGTAAGTTACGTTGTGTAAATTACTTTGTGAGGGTGCGGGAGAAGAAGGCGGTCAGTTTGACGACGGCTTGGTTGACATATTCGGGGACATAGTAGGTCTCGATATGCCGGGCTCCCGAGATAAGGAAGAGTTCCTTGTCCTGCGTACCCGTGGCGTGGCTGAAACACTGCTCGGTCATATAGAACGTGTCAGCATTGCTACCCGCCATCATCAGAAGCGGCTGGTTGATAAGATACATGCAGTCGTTGGCATCAAACGTGAAGAGGTCGATAAGGCTGCTCTTGGTATAACGGAACGTGGAATTGGGGTGTGCGTGGGTTTGGAGATAATAGACATAGCCGTCGCGGTAGAGGTCGAAAGGCAACTGCGCTGCCTGCTCCGGCGTAACGCAGCTCATATCGCCCACGTACTCGGGGGCTGCTCCCAATGCCTCTCGCTCACGTGCGGCACAGGCTTCCGCCAG
>USNU01000142.1 GCA_900556095.1 uncultured Bacteroidales bacterium
CCGTAGCCGTAGCCGCGTTGTCTTTTGGACAGATAAAGAAACCCGAACTGATGGTATTCCCGTCGGACGCTTGGTGTATCAGCAATGGCTACTACACCGAGGTGGAGAATATGGACGAGACCGACAAAGTGCCCAACTACAAACAAGCACTTCAGGAGAATATAGGGCTTAAATTGGCAATTGCCAAAATCAATGACCTGATGGCAGAGCGTCAGTTCCCCTTGCAGAGCCTTGAACAGGCGATTCGCAATGTGGAGCAACGCCGCGCAGAGGATAACCTGACCGTCAGCAAGAGTGGTAACACACTGGCAGAGAGTCCGTTAGACGAGTTGGCACGCGCCGCAAAAGCGGATATCATCCTCGAACTTACTTGGGACATCAAGGATATGGGACCCAAACATACCCTCAGTTATATCCTTGAGGCAAAAGACGCCTACACAAGCAAAAGCATCGGTGCAGTGAGCGGAACAAGCGCACCCTCGATGACCGCTGACGTGGATGTGCTGCTCGAAGAGGCAATAGTTGCCAATATCGACAATTTCAATATCCGTTTGCAGGACTATTTCACTGAGATGCAGACCATCGGACGAGAGGTAGTGTTGGATATCAAAGTCTTTGACGGTAATGCTGCAGGTGTGGATTTGGAGAGCGAGTTTGGCGACGAAGAACTGATAGACGTCATCAACCGATGGCTGTTTCAAAATACCATAAGTGGCAGATACTCAATGACGTATGCCAGCGAGAACGTGGCTAATTTTACGCAGGTACGTATCCCCGTTTACGACGATTACGGAGTGCCTGTCGATGCCAATGCTTTTGCCAAAAAACTCGCACGTATGCTCAAGAAAGAGCCATACAACATTCCAAGCAAAGTGCTTGTCAAAGGTCTCGGACGAGCAGTGATTGTATTAGGAGAGAAATAAGAAGGAGGAATATATGAAAAAATGTAACTTATTGATAGTGTGCCTATTGATGGCTACTACGTTGTTCGCGCAGAACACCCAATATCTCCCCATCAGCGTGGTGGTGGAGGAGCAGGTTGAACCTTTCCCCGCTACGGCGCATGCGCAGTTGAAGAACAAACTGACTCAACTGCTCACCAAGAACGGTGTCGCTTCGATGGACTATCTGGGGCAGTTCTTCCTGACGGCATTTGTGGTCCCGCAAACCAAAGATATTATTTCTTCGGCACCCAAGAAAATTTCGGAGACGATGGATATGACGCTTTATATCGCCGACTATACCAACAAGGTGATATTTGCCAGCACCTCTGTGGTTATACGCGGTGTGGGCGAAACCGAAACCAAGTGCTATATGAACGCCCTCAAAGGTATGCCCCTTACCTCCCTCGACATAGAGAAGTTCGTGCGCGAGGGAAGAGACAAAATCATTGCCTACTACAACCACGAGGCGGAAAACATTATCAAAAAAGCCCAATTCCTGGCTTCTACCAAGCAATATGCCGAGGCACTGAGTCTGGTGGTTACCGTGCCCGCACAATGCGACAAGTATGAGGAGGCACTGCAAACGGGGCTGGCTATCTATCAGCAATACATGGATAATCAGTGTGCTATCAATCTGGCGGCAGCGCGTCAGGCATGGGCAGCGGAGCAGAATACGATAGGCGCACAGAAAGCCGGCGAATACCTCGCGCAGATACTACCCGACGCCGCTTGCTACGACGAGGCAATGGGACTGTATCAAGAAATCAAAGGCAAGGTGTTGGACGACTGGAAGTTCGAGATGAAGAAGTATCAAGACAGTGTGGATGTGGAAAAAGAGCGTATCAACGCTATGCGCGAAGTGGGCGTGGCGTATGGTCGCGGGCAACAACCTACCACTACCAATATCGGTTTCCTGAGATAGAATATGAGACGATATAGTTTCTTTATTGGCTTGGTCATTGCTTTGCCCTTGTTGGCGCAGAGCAATGACCAAGCGCTTAATTACAGGCGCAATGCGTTGGCGACGATGTTGGTATTCCACCCCGAGGATGAGTTCGGGCGCAACATCTACGAAGCATTTGATAGCCTGCCGCTGCCCGATAAGTACGACGACCAAAATGTTGGCTTGCGTGTTATCGACAATAGTCAGATTGTGGGCGTGCAGCGAAACGACACCGGTTTCTACAAGGCTACCTACGGACACCCGTTGTCAACCATTGAGATCCAAAAGAACGCTATTGCCATAGAGAACCTGCTCAACAATGCAGGGATAGGCAAGCGGTTAGTTGCTCGTTGGTTCAATTTCCAAGGCGAATCGCTGGATGATGCCTTTTTCGACACCCAACTCATTCAGGAGCGCGGACAATACAACGCCTCCGATGTGGATGTGGCAGTCGCTCTGCAGACAGTGCGAGGAGTGGCAGCATTGTCCGATGCGGGCGAGGAACTGATAAGTCAGACGTTTGTATTGGTCAACGACATCACCTATGTTACTGCCGAGCAGGAGGCGGAAGTCGCGAAAGCAACGCTCTCTGTCTTGGGAAGCATAGTGGATGCCCTCTTTGGCGGCGACACGGGCAAAAATCTGGCAAGCACCGCCGGTGCCATTGCAGACAGTTTTACGGGGTTTAAGGTAAAGACACACAGTTACTTATACCAATTGGACTGGAACGACTCCATCGCCAATATCTTCTATACCACTTATTATACCGCTACGCCCGATTCTGCCAAGATAATGGCTTTCATGGACGATAATTCGCTTTTCCGCGTGCGCTATGTGGCACACGAATACGAGTTTGACAAGAAGAGTACGCTCAAGGGGCAGTATGAGCGTTCCGAGTTGGTCAAGACCATTTGTGCACGCTCTATGGATAAGAACATTGTAGCGTTAGCCAAACAATATGAGGATTTTAAGGTTAAAACTCCTGTTTATTCGGTATTATACAACGACAAAGGGCACATACAAGGCTATGCGGCCAAGATTGGTATGAAAGAGGGAATTTCCGATAAGAGCAAGTTTCAAGTGGTACAGCGGGTGATTGACACCAAGACGGAAAAAACCACTTACAAGTATGTTGCTACCGTTAAACCTATAAAAGGCAAAGTATGGGACAACCGCTATAATGCGGTGATAGAGCAGGGGCAAGGTTCAGATCTTTCCTATACTACTTTCAAAAAGACCTCCGGCGGTGAAATTCTCCCGGGTATGCTCCTCATTGAAGGCAAATACCGCAAAGTAACGGAATAAAAATGATGCGCCTAAAAAGAGATTGTTCTATGCAGGACAATCTCTTTTTTTAGTGTGTCTCCAATTGTTGGATGACCTGTTGTGCCAGGTTTGCAACAGGTGTTTTCCCGTCATTGCATAGCACGATGTCAGCCATACGGGCGCGATCATCGTCGCCCATCTGCGAATGAATACGTGCGAGGACGGCGGCGATATGCTCTTTGGAATGGGAACCATGGTAGTCGCGTTGCAGAGTGCGCTCAAGGCGAATCTCTTCGGGCGCAGTAACGGCTATCACCTTGTCGCACAGTGTGTTAAGTTTGCTCTCGAAGAGAATGGCACACTCTACGAAATGGGTTTTCGGCTCTTGTTCTCGGCTCCATCTCTTCAGGTCGAAAGCCACAGCGGGGTGGACGATAGCGTTCAGTTTCTCCAATAGGTCGGGGTGGTGAAACACCTGTTTGGCAACGCGGTCAGTACGATAGACGTCGCCCTCGTAGATGTCCGAACCGAAAAGGGTCTCTATCTGTGATCGCACCATCGGGTTCTCCACTACGATACGTTTGGCCTCCGCATCCGTGTAATAAACGGGATACCCCAACTGTTCTAATTGCTTGGCGATGGTCGTTTTGCCGCTCCCTATACCGCCGGTAATGCCGATCAACATATTCTTGAGTCTTTAGAGTGTAACATCAGAACTGGAAGTAGATAAATGGTTGCATATCTGCCGTAATAAACTGATATATAACGAATACCGCCACCACAACGCATGCTATGATTGCCCATAGCGGCAGGCAGGCAAAATGTATTCTGTACCATTGTTTCCATTTTGCGGGCAACCAATGTATCGCCATTCCTGCCACAAAAAGCAGAACCACTACCCTGTATTCTACCAGAAAAGCAGGAATGATACTAGAGTTCCACGCCCCGCCTATCTGATTAACCATATTGGTCGCCGTCTCCCATGCCTCTTGGTTGGCAGTGGCAGGGTCGAGATTGCTGCCCGAGCGGAAAAACAGACGCGTGAATGTGATAAACGTGAATGTCTGCAACACTGCCCAACAGCGCGAAAGCATACCCTCTCCGTCTCCCCCTTCAGAGGGGGATGGGACAGATACTCTGTTTTCCCCTCCTTTGAAGGAGAGGGTAGAGGAGGTCTTGAAGGGAAAGTGGCAGAGGAACCTAATCGCCGTACCCACCCAAAGAATGATAGCCCACACCATAAACAGGCGAAGAACAGGCAACTGCCAGATATGGTCGGAGACGATGAGCAGAACAGTCAGCAACGTCATCAGCCCCATACGCATGTACCAATTCATTATCCGCCAGAACTTATTTACTATCATACCCACGCCGTTCAGTCCGCCCCAAATCATAAAGTTCCAACTCGCACCGTGCCACAATCCGCCCAACAGCATGACAATGAATGAGTTGAGGTTGGCATAGAGCAGTTGGCGATGGTCGGGACGAAAAATAGCCACC
>USNU01000143.1 GCA_900556095.1 uncultured Bacteroidales bacterium
TGCAATCTGCCATGATGGCGACGAGTTCTCTCTGGAGAAAGGCAAGGAGCTTGCGGCATTGCGTTGTGATGAAAAAGTTGCTCGTAAACGTCTAGCAAGAGCAAAGCGTAAAGTTGAAGAAGCTCGTCATGGGTATATTAATGCTAAAGACCATTTTGATAAGATGATTAACTACAAAGATGATGCAGCTTATAATCTTGCGGAAGTGGTTCTAGCTAAAAAAAGATTGCTTTCTGATTTAGCGTAAATAAATGGAAGGTCATTTCGCCCGGCGGCGAACCTAATCTTGAAAATTAGTGGCACGGCTAGTACCCGTGTGGGGATCGACACCTCGGCCTTCTGCCAATGAATTAGACGAGAAATAGGGGAATGTGATGGAAAATCTTAATTGCCTGCGTTGCCGCTTTAGGCATGAGGACAACGGGAACTGTACTGCTGTCGGAGGTTTTTGCACGGCAGTTCCGGCTGCCCACTGCCCGCTACTGCGGGAATATTTGAATACGGGGCTGACACCTGAACTTGCGCAAGAAACCGCAGAATTAGCAATATGGATACATGAGAATGGCCTTGAAAAGATTAAAGAATGGATTAAGGCAGACAAAGAAGGGCGTTTGATTATTGCGACCGCGCCTACTGCTGATGTTGCCCCGGTAGTGCATGGGCGGTGGATACGACTGCGCTGGGAGAACAATAATTATTGCTGTGACTGTTCGGAGTGCGGTGGGGAAGCAATGTACAAAGACTATCATTGGAGTAGAAATGGCATATACCCTATTTGCCCCAACTGCGGGGCGAGGATGTACGGAGGCGACAGCGATGCGGCTGATTGACGCTGATGAAGCATTGAGACTGTTTGGCGAAGAATACGAGGAAACGAAAGAATTGATACACAACGGTGAAACTCAGCTTGATAGTCTTGCCGAGGGATTTACAGAAGCATATCACATAATTAAGTGTGTTCTTCCAACCGTTGATGCAGTGCCCGTGGTGCGGTGCAAGGACTGTAAACATCATTATGACTGCGGTGTGCATTTTTGCAATCGGCTTGGAATGGATTGTCCAAACGATTCGGATTTTTTCTGGAACGAGATAGCCGAGACACCTATGGAGAGACATAGTCCCAAAACCTGTCTGCTGCAATTCCACGCCACATATACACAAATGATTCAGCGTGTGCGCGAGTTGGGCAGCCGTCCCGTATTGCTCAGTTTGCCGCTGATGGACGGTAAACGCTTTTTCGAATTCACTACACGCAATATGTCGGATGTGGAGCGTGCACATATACTCGCCTGGCTCGGCGGGCAACTTGAGCGTATCCGCAACTACCATGATATGTACAATCTGGAAGTGTTCCGTATTGCCTCCGAGATGAATGTCCCGATATTAGACATCACCTCACCATTTCTTGGCAACCAAGATTATACGCAATATATCTGCGCAGACGGTATACATCCCAACGAGGCGGGACATACGCTCATAGCAGCACGTGTAACGGCATACTACCGTTCGCTGCTAATGCGTAGAGCATAGGGTGGGGGGTAGGACGGTCTTGTTTACTCTACTCGGTTGCCATATACATTGTATATAGCATCTTCCACGCGGATATATAGGCGACTATTGCGCAGTACTTTCTCTGCGGCAGGGGCTTTCTGTACATTGTTACCGTCTGCTGCCTCGGGGATTGTTTGCTCGCACGAAGGCAATACTACTCCATCTTTGCGAGTGAGCAACACATAGTACGTTGCGCCTGCAGGGAACGGCTCTTCCGTATGGTAGATAGACGATGTGGCACCCTCTATCGGTTGCCCGTCTTTATACCACTGATACCCCGTGAACTCATACCCCCCGTTGAAAGCCGACAGATAAACTGCAAACACATTGCCGAACTTCAATTTGAAGATATTGCTCGGATAATATACCAGCAGGTTGTAGTCCCAGGTGAGTGTTTGGTCGCAAACTGAATCATACACACTTATTCGGGCGTTATAACTGCCGGGCTTCAGACTGCTTGTTGCCACTTGCAATACCGTGTCATTGGTATCAATCAGCGGCTCTAATACCAAGTCCTCCTCGCCAATCAGCAGATGAGACTCGCTAATCTGTCCCTTGACATAATGGAACGGAATAGAGAACATCTCCTCATTCGAGTCCGGGCATATATATGACTGATCAGGATTGTTGGGCACGTCCATCTCCAAGCAGGTAAGTATCGTCAAATCGTATTTATAAGCGTGCGTATGTGTACAACCGTCTGCATTGGTGCGCTCTGTCGTGCCTTCCACAATGCCTTTCCCCTGCGGAAATGAATGGGAATAATACCATTTTTTCTCCTCCGGGATATAGACACTATCGCGTGCCGTAATCACGGTATCCAATTCATCGCGGGTGTCCCTGCCGTGTACAATCGTGCGTATCTCAAAGTTACCGGTTGCGCAGTCATCGGGCTGCACCGAGTCAATCTCTTGTGTAGGTGTGGTAGTATCGTCCCAAGCCAAGCAATCACCACGCACTACCGTCTTGATAGTGTCGGGACGGCGGACACGGAAGGAGAATTTTACCTCTTCCGCAGGATATTGCGAATAGGGGCACTCCTTGTGAGCATAGATATTGGCAGTGATATCATACCACCCCGGCGAATCGTAGGTATGCTTTGTCTGAGGAGTACCTCCCAATTCGGAAACACCATCGCCAAAGTCCCAGTCCACTTTGTCAATCACATCTGTTCCCACCTGTGCATCAAACGAAATCTCCGTCCCGATACAATATACTGTCTCGCTGATATACCCCTCGGTATAGGTTTCTTCATCTACTTTTACACCACGTTTTATCGTTGATGATCCTGCGGAATAAGCATACGATTCACTTTTCCCGTGTCCATATACCTGAGCGACAAAACCACCTTTGTTTTCGATGGTAAAGACATGTTCATTGAGAAATTCTGCATCATTAACTAATAGAATTCGTGAAAATGACCATTCCTTGTTCCCGTTTACAGGAACAAAATCGGCTGCAATGTTAGGTCTTTGATTGGACTTAATTTTGATACTTGCAGCATCGCTTGTTTTGCAAACTATATCTAAATAATGTTGTTGGGTCAGATCTGTATGGCATGTACCAAATGTAATTTTACTGATTTTTTGTTGTAGGGGACTAATCCATACCGATGAAGGGTCTCCACCTATATGTTCAGAATTAGTTTTTGCTGTATAACTATTTCCTACATCGTATTTGTAAATTTGAATAGGACAAGATGATTCTATATAGTGTGCAGAATCAGAGTCGATTATCTGATTTGCATGGTGAGTGATTTTGTTGGTATTTTTCATAACACCCCTGTTCAATTCTATCTCATAATCACTATAGGCTTCGTCTATATGGATCGGTTTATTGCTTCCATCAATCCATATGTCCGTATTATCTACCAAGGTGGTAATTTTTATAAAGTTGGCATCTTTGCCTTTGGAGCGAGTAACCACGAACTCAGTTCCCCAATAGTCAGTAGGCATTGCTTGTTCATACAAACAATCACGGTTGCCTACACCATTAGGAATACGTGTTGCTGCAGCCCCCTGAAAAACGGCTATTTTTTTACCATTTTTTGCAGTAATCCGAGTTCCTGATAGAGATTGCTTATGTTCTCCCATTAAGTAATAGGTCTGACCTGCTTTCAATTTGATACTATATTTTTGCTTGGCAGGGTGTTTCTTCCCATATGAATTAGTAGTAGGAACTATATCAATATCGGTATTGTCTTCTACTGCTAAAATGGTTATCATAGATACCGCTTCACCATCTCCATCTTTTTGATCGGGAATGTAATCTTGCGTGCAATAGTCTGATTGTAATGCAGTAATCGGTAGTATATTTGCTGCATCCATAGAGGCATTTGCACGAATTACAGCAAACACAGAAACAGGTTCGGAAGTCGTAATTTTCAAACCAAACTGGTTAATTTCGTCAGCATGCTTAACAATAGCATTAGGGTTGCCTACATTTTGCGGATACCATATGTTGGAAGGCAAAGGTTGGGCATAGATTCTTCCGTCTGCATTATCTCCAAACTCTATCCACTCATATGCATTGGGGGACGTATATTGTATTGAGAAATTCGTATTAGGATTTTCAATCCTAATCGTAGTGTTTGGCTTTGTTGTAGATATTGCAATATAAGGGTAAGCCACTCCATCACCATCATCAGGTGGGCGCACTGCCATCGTTAATGCCACCCAGAACTCTTTACCCTCCGTGGAGGCTTGCGCAAAGAGAGAGGTTGCGCTGCTGCTCAATATTGCCACGAGGGCTATAATCATCCAACTGCGTTTCATAAGCAACTTTGTTTTGTATGTGTATTATCTGTATTTTGTTAATTTAGTGTAATAAACAGACCGATATTACCATACCAATCAATAGGTAAGAACAGGGTAAGAACTCGGTATCCTCTCGGAAACAGGCAAAACTCGGTATGTTAATGTTTGTTTATTTTGCATACCGGATTCTGTCGGTCTGCTGTGTTACAATACCTCTACCTCTACGCGCCGGTTGTTCTGACGCCCCTCTTCGGTGTCGTTGGTGTCGATAGGACGGGTCTCGCCATAG
>USNU01000144.1 GCA_900556095.1 uncultured Bacteroidales bacterium
CGTCTGTATAGTAGTCGTGTTGCAGAAATTCGCGATTGACGGCAAGTATCTTTTCATCGTTGCAGAGGATATAGGTGATGTTGCCGATACTAAAATTGTAGTCGGCTGCCACTGCGCGAATCCAACGCATGATATGGCGCGGCTCAAAACCGAGCGCAGACAGGTCAAAAGGCACAAGTGCCTGATCATCGTCGTATGTAAGAAACTGAATCATAACAAGTTAATGAAAGAATAAGTAACCTAATAGTATCGCTGCCACAATACCGCACAGGTCGGCAATTAGTCCGCAGACCACCGCATAGCGCGTATCTTTGATATTGATACTGCCGAAATAGACGGCGAGGATATAAAAAGTGGTGTCGGTGCTGCCTTGCACAATGCTTACCAATCGCCCCACGAAACTGTCAGCACCATATTGTGTCATCGCGTCCACCATCAGTCCGCGTGCCCCGCTACCAGACAACGGACGCATGAGAGCAGTCGGCAGAGCAGGCACAAAGTCCGTATTCACGCCCAATAGAGCAAACAACCATGCGATACCGCTTACCAACAAATCCATCGCACCGCTGGCGCGGAACATACCCACTGCCACCAACATGGCAACGAGGTACGGAATAATCCCCACCGCAGTCTTGAACCCGTCTTTTGCCCCGTCAATAAACGCGTCATAGACATTGATTCGTTTGACGACACCGGCGATGATAAACCAACATATCACCCCCAAAAGCAGCACGGCGGCGATGATAGCCGACCAACGACTGACCACTTCCTGCGGAAGCGACATCGCTGCCCAAATCACTAATCCGACAAACACTGTCAGACCACCTATCGTTCCGAGGATAACACGGTCCCATAGATTGATTTTCTGTATGATAGCCACAGAGATAAACCCCGCCATCGCCGCAAAATAGGTCGCTAACAGAATCGGCAAAAACACATCCGCGGGATTGGCGGCACCGAGTTGCGCCCGATAGGTCATAATGCTCACCGGCACAAGTGTTAAACCGCTGGTAACCAACACCATAAACATTATCATCGAGTTGCTGGCTTTGTTCTTGTCGGGGTTCGAGGCTTGTAGTTCTCGCATAGCCTGCAATCCCAACGGAGTAGCGGCGTTGTCGATACCGAGCATAGTCGCGGAGATATTCATCAACATACTGCCGAAAGCAGGATGTCCCTTGGGCAAGTCTGGAAAGATGCGTGAGAAGAACGGCGTAACAACGTGCGACATCTGGCGCACTACCCCTGCTTGCTCGCCTATTTTCATAATGCCCATCCATAGAGATAGCACGCCTGTCAGACCGATGGAAATCTCAAAACCGGTCTTCGCACTGGAGAATGTGGAATTTAGGATAGTCGAAAAAATATCGGTTTGTCCGAAAAAAACAGCCTGTACTATGCCCATCAGCACAGCAAGCAGAATCAGTGCTATCCATATATAATTAAGAATCATATTCTACATACTACAATCTCACGCTGCAAAATTACAAAAAAATACCGGATTGCACAAGTCCATCTTTTATTTGTTTGTGCCCCCCTGATAAGTTCTGTCTTCCCGTTTGTCTCGTTTCTCCATACTTGGTTTCGTGTTGATAAGCATACATATATTTTGCTTGTTTGCAAAAAAAATCGTACCTTTGCTGCCGAATCGTAATTTGTTTTCATTATGAAAAATACAATCCCTCTTTTGCTGGCATTCCTCTTTCTCTCTTTTGTATCCTGTGGACCCAAACAACCTACTGCCGCTGAGCGCCGTGCAGAGAAACACCGACAAGACAGCATCGCACTCATAGAGCAGGGGCGTTCTTTGGCGTACTATGATTCGCTGTATCAGACCCTTCTCCCTATTGCTGACTCGCTGATCAAAGAGTTTCAATATGAGAAGAATGAGAAATACGAGCAGACTGGCAAATACACACATCGCCTTCTCCGCACCACGCAGAATACCTCGCGCAACTATATTCAAGCCTACGTCAAAGACAATGCTTCCACCGAGGTGAAATTCTTTTACTATGGCGCAAAACCTGCTGATTTGCATGAGGTTATTCTTTCCGCGGATAGCCTGTCAGACATCTTCCGTGGCTCCGTTCATGCTTTTGAAGCGGAAGGTTGGCACGAGACCCTCTCACTACTCCAAGAGGATGCTATCCGTTGTCTTCATTTTATTGATGTCTATTCCGCAAATCGTGTGCGCGTCAGCCTTGTCGGCTCCCAATCTCGTGCGGTCTTTTATATCTCTGATAACGATAAAAAAGCCCTGATGAGTACCTATCGTCTCGGCATTACCATGCGCGACCTCCGCGATCTCGAAACCCACATACGCCTCACTTCTCTCCAAATAGAGAAATACCAAAAACGCCTTGAAAAGCAATAAAAATAGAGCACACGGGGGCACCTCTTGTATATGTTGGAAAAAAGTTGTACCTTTGTCCCCTAAAATACGAACCTGTTATGGAAAACCTTGAACTGCTTGTTGCGAAAAAATTGTTACAACTGAAGACCTTTAGTCTTCAGGTCAATAGCCCGTTTATATGGGCAAACAACCGTAAATCACCTGTCTATTTCGACGACCGCAAGATATTCTCCTATACCTATATGCGCAATTTCATCAAGTTGGAATTGGCGAAAACCGTGGCTGAACTCTACCCCGATGCCGATGTTATTGCCGGCGTGGCGGTCAATGCCATTGCCCACGGCGTATTGGTGGCAGAGCAGTTGGCATTGCCATATATCTATGTGCATCCCACCCCGAAAGACCACGGATTGGAAAATCAGATCGAGGGTGACCTCCGTCCGCGTCAGAAGGTGGTAATTATTGAGAATCAGGTTAATGCGGGAGATAATATTAAGAAGGTTATCGAGGTCTTGCGCAACAATGGTTGCACCGTAGAGGGCGTGGTAACGATCTTCGACTACCAGATGTATTCTGCCAAACGTGTCTTCCATGATGCCGATGTCGAATTGGTTCCGCTTACCAATTTTGATGCTTTGGTCAAGGTGGCTGCCGCAGAGCATATCTTCTCCGACAGCGATCTCAAAGTACTGCAAGAGTGGCACAAAAACCCTACCAAGTGGAAGTAATAATTCATAATTACCATAAGGGATGTCTGAAGTAAAATACGAAAGCAAAATACACTCCGCCGCTGCTTCGGCTGAGCAGATATATAAGGTGTTGAGCAATCTCAATAATCTCAACCGTGTCAAAGATCTCATTCCGAAGGATAAAGTGCAGGAGTTGGAGATTAGTGAAGATTGTGTGCGAATGAAAGTGGACGGACTGGGACAAAAGATTGCTATCAGCATTGTGGATAAGATAGAGAATGACACAATCAAATTCGGCGCAGAAAATATCCCTATGGAGATGAATTTCTGGATTCAACTCAAAGAGGTAACTCCTAACGATACGCGTATCAAACTGACTCTCAAAGCCGACCTCCCGATGATGTTCAAGATGATGCTCGACAAAAAACTGCAAAACGGAATAGATCAAGCCGCCGAAATGCTTGCAAAATTCCCATACGCACAATGGAATTCATAATATACTGCTAATGTACAGAGAATGAAACGTTTACACATTCATAGAGAGGGGCGTAATATCATTATAGGATTGGTATTGGTTCTGTTTATCATCAACATTCCCATCTATTTGTTTTTTCCGCACTGGATATTTGCCATTACATTGATACTTACCGCAATGTTATTGGTGTTTGTTACCTACTTTTTCCGGAATCCGGTGCGTGTATTAGAGGTGGATGACCCCGATTTCCTTATTGCCCCTGCTGATGGCAAAGTAGTGGTAGTGGAACCCACGATGGAAAACGAGTATTTCCACGAAGAACGGTTGCAGGTGAGTATTTTTATGTCGCCGTTTAATGTGCATGCCAATTGGTATCCGATTGAAGGCAAAATCATAGTCTCGGAGCATCAGAAAGGTCGCCACAAAGGCGCATGGCTGCCCAAGTCGAGCACCGAGAACGAGCGCTCTTTGGTGGTCATTGAGACTACACGCAAAGTGCAGATTGCTGTCCGACAGATAGCGGGAGCGATGGCACGACGCATAGTAACCTACGCAAAAGTAGGCAAACAATCGCACCGTAATACCCACCTCGGGTTTATCAAACTCGGGTCGCGTGTGGATATGTATCTGCCTCTCAATACCGAAATGTTTGTTGCTGTTGGTGATACTGTCCGGGGCAACGAGACCATCATCGGCCGCCTGGCGGAAAATGAAAAATAATAACTACGAAACAACGTTAACAACTATATACTATGGAGAAGTTTGAAGAATTGTTCGCACAGTACAACTGTTGCCAAAACGATGAAGAAGTAAAAGCGGCTACCGCTGAGATTATCAAAGCGCATTTTGACGAAAACAACAATGTAGAGGTGTGGAAACAATGTCTCCACCAGATAGATCTTACCACTCTCAATGGGGACGACACCACTGCTAAGGTGGCAGGTATGGCGCAGAAAGTGAATGGGTTTGGTAAACACTTCCCGGGCATACCCAACGTAGCGGCTATGTGCGTATATCCCGCCTTGGTCGAGACTGCAGCCGATACACTTACTGAACCCATCGGTTTGGCTGCCG
>USNU01000145.1 GCA_900556095.1 uncultured Bacteroidales bacterium
CCGCCACGACGGGCAGCCAACGGACGTTTGCCAAAAGCGACCTCAAAGCCTTTCTCTGCAGCCTTATAGGCGGGGATATCAATCGGGCAGATATAGCCCTGACCACCATGCATAGGTGTTACTTTTACACGGACACCAATGGGTGCAAGTTGTTGCATATAGCCGGCAAAGGCTTGACTGATATGCTCATGGTCTTGGTTTGCCACCAGGCGGCAACTGACTTTGGCAAATGCTTTGGACGGCAAGACAGTCTTGCTACCCTCACCCGTGTAGCCGCCCCAAATACCGCAAACGTCAAATGATGGACGACAGGAGTTTCGTTCCAAGGTGGAGTATCCCTCCTCACCAAAGGTAGCATCCACATCAATGGCACGGCAGTATGCCTCTTCGGAGAAAGGTATTTGCGCTATCATATCACGCTCATCGGCAGGAATGGGCAGTACATCGTCATAGAAATGCGGAATCGTGATACGTCCATGCTTGTCCACCACCTGTGCAAGCATCTCACAAAGGGCGTTGATGGGATTTTTGACAGCACCGCCAAAATGTCCGCTATGCAGGTCTCTATTGGGACCATCCACTTCAATCTGCCAATAGGCGAGTCCACGCAAACCCGTAGTGATAGATGGTGTATCCTTACCAATCATCGAAGTATCGCTAACCAAAATAATGTCACACGCAAGGAGTTCTTTATGCTTGTGGAGAAATGCCTCGAGGGAGGGACTTCCAATCTCTTCTTCGCCTTCGAAGATAAACTTGACACGGCATTTCATCAGTCCTTCGCGCACCATATACTCAAAAGCCTTGGCTTGTATCATCGCCTGCCCTTTGTCATCGTCAGCACCACGGGCATAGAGACGACCATCACGAATATCAGGTTCCCACGGATTGGAAACCCATTGGTCAAGAGGTTCTACAGGCATGACATCATAGTGGGCATAAACAAGAACCGTCGGGACCTGCTTGTCCTCTATACAGTCGGGCATATATTCAGCATATACAAAAGGATTGCCATCGGAAGGCATTACCCCGGCCTTTTGGCAACCGGCTGCCAAGAGCAGTTGGCACCAACGCTCGGCACAACGCTGCATATCCGACTTATGTTCAGGCTGACAACTGACACTCTGAATACGAATAAGACTCGCCCATTCCTCATAGAAACGGGTACGATTTTCGGCAATGTATGAACGGATATCCATGGTAATTATGAATTATGAATTATGAATTTGATAATGCTTTATCTGAACTTGTGTGCAAAGCCGATAGAAAGTAGTTCGCGGAACTGCATCTTGGCTTTCTCGTCACCCGTATAGATGACGGTATTATCATAGCGTGGATGGAGCATTACACGCGCCGAGAAGAAACGGTTGATAATAAAATCACAGTTCACCTCAAGGTCTAACTCCACCTTTTTATAGTTAGTGTACATGTAGAATTTGGTTTCCAAAGCAATCTCTCGCACTGGTTTCCACACATACTCCACACGGACTGAACTACCAACATCGTTGAGCGTTTTCTGCCCGATCGGAATACTATAGTCGGTCTGCTTCATATTGACGGTATCGCCCACATGCACCATCTTATATGCCAGTGGCGAAAAGGATATACTCAGCCCCGGAACAGGTTTATAATCAAGACCCAAAGCAAGGTTCACCCGCAAAGGTGAGAGCGGCGCCGACTTTTTCTCACGGGTATTCGCCTTATAAGTATTGAATAGTCGCGTCTCAAACTCCGCCGAGAACGAATAGTAGAGTTTGTTTGTTACCGCCCGATAGTTGGCTTTGGAATAGATACGGAATAGATCATCGGTAGTATTGATTTTACGAAGCGAGTCACCACTGACGGTAGATCCGCCTGCCCGCCATTCGCCCGTATTCTCCCACGTGAACCGTTCTGTATAATATCCTGCTGTTCCCTTGAAAATACTAAGTACCGCAAAAGAGGACGATCCCCCTTGATACCAATTTGGGGAAACGTAGTTCTGAGTGAGTTGCACCATTATCTTCGCCTCTCTCCTCCACGGGGTGCGCATTTCCCGAATAGCACGCAATACTTCGTTGCGGTCTTCTTCGGCGTCCTTAACAAGTGATTTTTTAGCAATCACCACCATCGGCACATTGTGTACTTCTTCGCGCAAACGTGCGTTTATCTCCTTAAGCGAATCGAGTTCAACGGAGTCGCGGTGGGCTTGTGCCAAAAGCGAATCCCGAACAAGTATTTCCGCCACGGTAAGTTGCTCGGTAAGGCTGTCGTTCTCATAGAGTTGGCGGCTCTGTTGCGCCACTAATTCCAACAATAGAGCATCCAAATCGGATGTAGAAGACTGTTCCTGCAAACGAATGGTATCCGGTTCGATACCCGCATAACCATCTGCCACTAAAACAGAGTCTTGTGCCGCCCCAAGAGAAACTGCACAAGACAAAAAACATAAAATGACGCTTATAAATCGCCGCATTCGTGTGATGTATATGGAACGTTAATTTTATTCCGTAATAATCTGATTATCATTACATACGGCAACCGATACCAAGGGTAAGAAGGGCATCGTAGCCAAGGTTCAGTTCCGCCAAGCCATAGACCCGTTCGCCCCCAAAAGCAACGCCAAACGCAGTGAGGTTAAATGCCGGCAAAAAGGATGTTTGTACCTCTCTTTGTTTTCCGTCACTATTGGTATTGCCATTGATATAGCGTTTGTCAGAAAGAAAAATTCCAAGACCGGCATCAAGCCCGGAATATAATCTCACATGCTCGCGATTGAGATAGGTAAACTGACAACTTGCCATAAAACTGAAACAATGATTCATTGTTTTGCCCATTGCGATAGATTTCGCCTGGTCCTCCCTACTATAAAAAGACCAGTAATCACCTTCCCATTGCACTTTCGCTCCTGCGCGCAACCACCACAAAGCTTGGTAATGATACGACAATGTATAATCCCCACAATATCTGACATCTCCTCCGTTATCCCCGATATTCTGCCATGCGGTTATCAATATAGACCGCAATGGATAGATACCCGACATATATCCGCCCGCAATACTCAAGTCGTGGCGGTGTGCCCGCCAATCATAATCGGTCTGTGCGTGGACTGACAATGTCAACAGCAACAAACCGATGCTTACCAATCGTTTCATAGTAAATAAGTTTTTTGATATGCGTTGTTTTCCCTATACTGGAAAAAACAACGCATATTTTGTTAAATAAGATTATCCTCCGAGAGCAATATCAGCATGGAAAAAACAAACTATCCACCTGATATCCTCCTTACATCCACCTTACTTATCCAAAACGAAGCACCCCACTCCACCCGCAATGTATTTTTAATACTTATGCGGCTTTCGACACACGTTTTTTAGAGTGCGCTGTTGTCCAAACGACCATGGCATTGTTTGTATTTCTTGCCACTGCCGCATGGGCATGGATCGTTGGGACGCGGTTTCTTCTCCACGTGAATGGGTTCGGGGCGTTGCATCTCGCGTGTGTCGCGTCCGGCAGCGACTGCCTGTCCACTCTGCTGTGCAGCACGTGCGGCAGAGTCTTTTTGCGTGCGATAGCGGGAATAGTCCTGACGACGTTGCTCCTGTGCCTGACGTACATCTTCTGGGTTCGATGTAGGAATTTGCCCACGGAGCAGAATTGCGATAGCACGGCGATTGAGCGCATCCAACATACGACGGAAAATACCAAATGACTCCAATTTATATATAAGGAGAGGATCTTTCTGCTCATAGGATGCGTTCTGCACACTCTGCTTGAGGTCGTCCAATTGGCGGAGATGTTCTTTCCACTCGTCGTCAATCACATAGAGCAGCATACGTTTTTCAAACTCACGCACCACTTCGCGGGACTCCGACTCGGCGGCTTTCTTCAGATTGACTGCGATATTATAGACCTTCTTTCCGTCGGTGATCGGGATAAGGATGTTTTCGTACATCTGCCCTTTCTCCTCATATACCTTTTGGATAACAGGATTTGCCACCGACATGAGTTTGTCCATACGACGTTTGAACATATCAAGAGCCGCTTCGGCGAGTTGCTCGCTCAAAATGGTAGGTTTGCTGCTGCGGAAAGTGGGTTCATCGAACGGCACCTCCATCGCAAAGGTTTGCATAACCTCAAATTTCAGTCCTTCGTAGTCGCCTGCTTCGCGTGCATCAGCAACGATAGCCTCAGCGGTGTCGTAGATCATATTGGTAATGTCCACACCAATACGCTCACCCATCAGGGCGTGACGGCGTTTGGCATAGATGACATTACGCTGCTGGTTCATCACATCATCGTATTCGATCAGGCGCTTGCGAATACCAAAGTTGTTCTCTTCCACTTTCTTCTGCGCACGCTCAATAGAATTAGAGATCATCGAGTGCTCAATCATCTCTCCCTCTTGGAAACCCATTTTGTCCATCACGGCAGCGATACGCTCTGATCCGAACATACGCATCAGATCATCCTCCAAAGATACATAGAAGACACTGCTACCCGGGTCCCCCTGACGGCCGGCACGACCACGCAACTGGCGGTCTACACGGCGGCTCTCATGACGCTCGGTACCGA
>USNU01000146.1 GCA_900556095.1 uncultured Bacteroidales bacterium
GCGAGCGGCATCAAGTCTGTAAAGAACCCGCCGAATGCCTTGAGATAGTCTTCAATTTTGTAAGTAGTGCCAAGCGGATCTACGGCTTTGACAAAGCCCGAGAACAGGAACGTAAGGGCTAACAGCGTGCGGGCAACGGAGCCGACGATGTGGAGAGGTTTACTTTTTTTCATTGTTGTCTGAAAGTTTTATCAGGTAAAACACTGCATAGTTGAGCATATCGAAATAGTTGCCGTCCGCTCCCTCTGAGATGAGAGTGTGGTTGTCGTTGGCGGCAATCGATTTGTTGCGGTTGATTTTGGTGAGAATGATGTCGGTGAGACTGGAAGGAAACATGTCGCGCCATGCCTCGCCGTAGTCGTGGTTCTTGCGTAGCATCAGTTCTTTTGCCTCGCGAGTGTATCGGTCGTATAGTTCGGTAGCACGCTCGGCAGTCATATCCACCGAGTCGGCATAGCCCTCACGGAGTTGGATAAGCCCCATCACAGAGTAGTTGACAATAGCCATCATCTCGCCTTCGATAGACTCTCCGACGAGGTTTACGCCTGTGGTTTCTATCTCGCGCACCCGTTTGGCCTTGATGAAGAGTTGGTCATTGACAGTCTGCGGGCGCATGATACGCCAACTCGGTCCGTAGTCCTTCATCTTAAGCACATAGATACGCCGGCAACGCGCTATCACCTCATCATATTGTTCTGCTGTAGTCATATTTCTGTTCTATTCTGTTTTGTGATTATCTCATCATTGTCCCGCTTCGGGATTATGGCACCACAATTTTGGTAGTTTTGTCTCCGCAACGTACTATATATACGCCTGCTTGGCGAACTTGCTGATAGTTGGAAGACACTATCCGTCCCATTATATCTATCACATACGAGGGCGGATAAGGTTTGTTGTCATCCGTCGCGGATTCAGTCAGGTGTGTCGGCTTTCCGTCCTTCGGCGCGTAGTAATATACATATCCTTTGTATAACTCTTCTTGGTAGGAGGGATGGTTGTGCAGATATGACAAAATCATCACCGTATCAGTCAATGCTATCTCACTCCCCGTGATAAACGGCTCATTATTAAGCCATTGTGCATCAAAGCAATAGAGTTGATTCGTGGTTTTTCCATCATCGGATATATAGAAATGTCCCGCCCCGGATGATACTATGTGCGTATTCTCTGTCTGCGAAACAACACCGCGCACTAAATACGGAACTTTTGTTACTTCGTCATTCGACAGTGTTTTTATTCGCGACTTGGCTTGGGATACAGACAAGGCGGTTATCGTCTTGTTTTGGAATGAATAGTCATCATAATCTCCTGCCGCTTGGTTGTAGGTGGCAATGAGACGATTATCTTTGTTGAAGCTACAAGTGGCAACGTAGGTTCTCTTATTTCCCACCAACTCCATACAGAAGACATAGTTTCCGTCCTTATCCTCTGTTACGGTTACTACCCCCGCGCGGAATTTATCCGAGTAAGCAGTCCCATTATTGCCATAATTGAGTGTCGTGCCATAGTCGGCATAGAGAGTACCGGCATTTGTTCCGTTTCCTAATAGATAAGTGCCTATTATGGAAGTCCTATCCGCCGGAATAAGTCCCAATTTCAACGATGTGCCTTGAGTGGCTTTCCCATTCTGCAAATGATAGTTTGCGGTTTGCAATTCCACCTGCAAGAAATTCATCCCCCATCGGTCGATCTCATCATAGATGAAGGCAGAAGAGAACTCCAAATCGGCGGTATCTTTGGTGATGTTCACATTCTCTCCTATGAAGACAGAGTCAGCCGTAACGGTAATCGGAATACGCTTTTCGCCTCGTGCTGTCTTTGTCAAAATAGGATATGCCGTTGTGCTGCTGTTGGGTATAACGCCCACCGATAGTTCATAATTGCCCGCCGACAATGAGGATAAGGAGGTGTAAGTCCTCAGATTCAAAAAGAAATGTTCGGGCTCTAATGTGGAAATAGTGTTTTGTGTAGATATAGTTGTATAGAGTACACTATCTTTATAAATCAGGTAAGCATATTTCCCGCTCAAGGAGGTTACACCATTGTTTGTAAACTTAGATATGGTGAAAGTTACACTATTGTTTGTTTTATGCAAGTGTGGGTTTGTACCCGAATAGGAAATGTCATCTGCGGTAATACACGGTATCGCCATTCCGTTTCGATTGGGTTGAATGCCCGTGAAGGCAGATACACCCTCTGTAAATCCCTGTCCGCTGGCAGCACCGCCTGTCCCCTGCCCATAAGGATTCATCGCCGAGATGGCAAAATGTCCGTTGTAATAACCGTCCCAACCCCAATTGATATGGATATAACCATTGCTTTGCATACCATCGCATACAAAAGCGTGTCCTTCGTTGTTGGTGGTATACCCGCTCATAAAGATAGGGTGCCCTGCCTGCAAGTCTTGCGCAATCAGGTTGAGCATCTCATTTTCGTCCATATAATCTTTGGGCAATACGCGTATCCCGGTGTCGTAACCGAAATGACGGATTAGGGCGGTCATCATCTTGTGGCTTATCGTCGCACTGCCCCCTTTGGCAGAGGTGTTGTATTCCATATCGCAAGCAATTCCGGTATGCGACATCAGTGTGGCGACAGCGTTGGCTTGTGCCGTAGTGTAATTGTTTCCACTATAATCGGGGAGCATATTTGCCCAATCATACGTGGTGTTCCCAAAATCGGCAGACAGAGTCTGACTGCCGGTTTTCCATGTATAGGAGTGTGAACCTGTTCCGCGTGTGGGATATTGGTGGTGGTACATAATCTGGCTGGCAGCAGTTGCCACACACCCTGTAACACACTGCACGCCACTCAGTGTGGGACACATACTATAAAAAGGTGTTTCCTGCCCCCATACCGTTGTACCCAACAAGGGCGATACGCTGGGGTAGATGATATTTTCGGTCGTTTGTGCAGTTGTGGCAGGTATTTCTGCCGCGCGGGCTATCTCGTCGGCGTACATCTGAAGCCAAAAACGCATATTGGCAGGCATATTTTCTTCCGAGAATGTGCCATTGTCCGCATAGCCGAGGATAGCGCGGGTGTTGTCATCGGCGGAGACAATCACAAAACCGCCGTCTCCCTTTTCTATGTTGAATACGTAGAGCGCAGGTGTGTGGTTCGTTTGCGCTTGAGTGTATGCCAAACGCATTTGTTGCCCCATAGCAGAGGATTGTTTGGCGCGTATCGTTTGGTGCAAAGAAGTAAATCTGCTTGCGATTTCCGCCGCTTCTTGAGGGCCAGCCATAGACAGGAGTGTCCATAGCGTACAACCAACCAACGTAAGTAGATATTTTCTCATAACGACTTTGTGATAAAAGGGGTCAATCTTCAAAGAACGATTGTATCAGTCTCAGACATGTCTCTGTGTCCACCAATTGTTGTTCCCCTGTGTTCATATTTTTGAGCATCATTTTCTGCGCTGCCATCTCGTCGCCGCCGATGATGGCTACAAAAGGTATATGTTTATTGTCTGCATACCCCATTTGTTTCTTCATCTTCGTAGGCTCCGGATATACTTCCACGCACAAACCTGCCGCCCGCAATTCGCCTGCCAAGGAGAGGGCATAGCGCAGTTCAGCCTGCCCGAAAGTGGCAAAAAGCAACTGTGTAGTACTCTGTAAATCAGTCGGATATAGATCGAGTTCGGTCAGCACGTCATAGATTCGGTCTGCGCCAAACGAGATACCCACACCGCTCACATCGGGCATGCCGAAGATACCTGTCAGATTATCGTAGCGTCCACCACCGGTGATACTGCCCATCTGTACATCAAGCGCCTTCACCTCGAAGATGGCACCTGTGTAGTAGTTTAGTCCGCGTGCCAGGCACAGGTCCAGAACAATATCAAGACCTCCCCTAGCCCCTCCTTCAGAGGAGGGGAATTCAGCGTTGCACCCAACTTGAGATTCATATAGGTCAAATATTGTTCTCAGTTCCTCGATGCCTTTTTTGCCGACCTCGGATACGGCGAGGATGTTCTCTAATTGGTCGAGTTTGTCGGTATTGCTGCCGTTCAGGTTCAAAATCGGTTGCAAAGCCTCCACTGCCTCCACGGGCAGACCTTTTTCAAGCAGTTCTTTATTGACGTTTTCGATACCAATCTTGTCGAGTTTGTCTATCGCCACCGTGATGTCGATTATCTTGTCGGGTTGTCCGATTATCTCGGCTATACCAGCGAGAATTTTCCGGTTGTTGATGTGCAGGCACACGCGGATACCCAATCGGCGATACACTTCCTCCACAATCTGCACCAATTCCACCTCGCTCACCAACGAGTTTGTCCCAATTACGTCCACATCGCACTGATAAAACTCGCGGTAGCGACCTTTCTGCGGACGGTCGGCACGCCACACCGGCTGAATCTGGAACCTCTTGAACGGGAAGGAGAGTTCATTTTGGTGCTGGACCACAAAACGCGCGAACGGCACAGTGAGGTCGTAACGCAACCCCTTCTCACACACACGGTTAGTGAGCGCGCGGCAGTTGTAGAAAGGCCCTTTCTCAGGGTTGTCGGAGGCCGACGGATCAAC
>USNU01000147.1 GCA_900556095.1 uncultured Bacteroidales bacterium
CCCCGTCGCCAAGGTGGCCGACGTAAAAATCCACGCGGCGTCGCTTTGGGATTCCCGGAGTTTCGCAAAATCGTCTGCAAAATCGCGCGTACGGCTGTACAGGTGGGGTTGAAAAATACCGATAAAATGTCTGTCCGGATATAATCTGCGTACCGAATCTATCGAAGTTCGTATCTCTGTCGGGTGATGTGCATAGTCATCTATGTACGCCACATGGTCATTGTTTACATGTATATTAAACCGCCGATACACTCCGGAGTAGGTAAGCAGTCCGTGCCGCAACTCGTCTTTATTGACTCCGTTCAACCACGCCACAGCCATTGCCGCTACGCTGTTTTCTATATTTACCCATACGGGAACGCCCAAGCGCAAATCCGGCAGCGAGTCGGTCGGTGTATGGAAATCAAAGTAGATATTTCCTTTTTGCACACGGATATTATCGGCGTAGAAATCCGCTTTCTCGCTGACGCTATACGTATAGAGTTTCACGCCCGCCTTCAACCGTGGTGTAAAATTCAATCCTTTCTTTACAATCAACGCACCCTGTATCAACGATGTATAATACTCAAAACTCTCTTTGTATGCCTCTGCTGTACCATAGATATCCAAGTGGTCGGGGTCAACTGCCGTAATCACCGACATATAGGGCGTCAGATGGTGAAACGAACGGTCGTACTCGTCTGCTTCCACCACCACATAACTGCTGTCTTTCTGCAGCAACACGTTTGTACCATAGTTATTGCTGATTCCGCCTAAAAACGCATTGGTACCTATCTCCGATTGATACATCAGGTGGGCCAACATCGTTGAGGTGGTGGTTTTGCCGTGTGTACCTGCTACGCACAGAGCCTTCATCTGCTTGGTTACCATCCCCAATACCTCTGCGCGCTTCCGTATCTCATAACCGTTATTGCGCAGATAGATGTAAATCTGTGTGTCTTCTGGTACTGCGGGCGTACGCACCACCAAGGTGTGCCGCGGGTCAATGCCCGTAGCCTCTAAAGACTCTACATCGTCTGCGTATGAAATGACAAATCCCTCTTTTTCCAACTCGTGCGTCAGGGGCGAGGGCGTATGGTCATATCCTAACACGCGATACCCCCGCGAATGGTAGTAGCGTGCCAAAGCACTCATACCTATCCCGCCAATTCCCAGAAAATAAACCGATTGTAAATCCTTTGTATCTAACATTGTTCTTGCTCTTGTTACCTAAATAAAACTATTCTTATACAAAATGCTTGTCCATTGAAATTTGCCCGCAAAGGTACGAAAAAAAATGCGAATATGCAATTAACAATACATAAATTGATAGTACAATTAGATTACTTGTCGCTACGCAAACTCTCTGTCGTGCTATTCCTATATGTTGTTTATAAGACTGTATTGTCGTAGATTATAGTATATAAGTGTTGATAAGAGTAGGTGATTAGTAGGTGATTAATAGGTGATTAATAGGTGATTCTCGATAGGTCGAAGAATGACGGAGCATATAATGAAGTTTTTGCCCCTTGCCGGCTGCAAATTCACTACCTGTGTTGTTTGTTTCGATAAAAAGTAGTAACTTTGTCGGCAATATGAAAAAACTTATTTTGCTTGCCGAGGAAGGCGAGCGCAAACTTATACACGAAGTGGGAGCGCAACTCGGTTGTGCCGATTGGCTCGCGCAGTATGACGTATTGGTTACGGGTGTGGGGGCAATCAATATCATTCGCGCCTTGCGCCATGTCCCCGCCGACACCGAGATACTCAATATCGGCTACGCAGGTAGTGCGAACTTCAATCTGGGCACCCTGGTAGCGGTTACCGAAGTGCGGTTGAACCACCCCCATGTGTCTTATCCTGAGCCTGCTCTCTCCCTCGAGACACCCGCCTGCGCCACATCGCTCACCCGCGCGGTCTGCTATAGCAACACCGATTTTGTACTCCAATCCGACTATCACGATTGTGTTTTCGATATGGAATTGGCATATATATGCAGTCTCGGCTTTGAGCATATCAGTGCCATCAAGGTTGTCAGCGACAACCTTTCTCTCCACACTTATCATACCGTTGCCAACGGCGTAGAATGAATATGACCACCATCGTTCTGAAACCCCATAAAGAAGAATCGGCACGCCGTTTTCACCCGTGGATTTTCTCGGGCGCGATAGCCAAGATTCAGTTGGACAAAGACTATCCTTTCGACGCGCCGCAGGAGGGCGAACTCGTTGTGGTTCAGAGCCATAGCGGCGAAATCCTGGGCGTTGGACACTATCAGATAGGCTCTATCGCCGTGCGCATTTTGGCGTTTGGTATCAGCCAACTGCCTGACCGTTTCTGGCAGGACAGTATCGGCGCGGCGTATCGGATGCGCGAATCTGTCGGCTTGGTACGCCCTGACAACAACACCTATCGCCTTATCCACGGCGAGGGCGATTTCCTGCCAGGGCTGATAGTGGATGTATATGCCGATACGGCAGTGGTGCAAGCCCATTCGGCGGGAATGCACCTCCATCGCCAAGAGATAGCCGACGCCATCGTGGAGGTTGTGCCAAGCGTGAAAAACGTCTATTACAAGTCTGATGACACACTCCCGTTCAAGGCACAACTGACCGGCGACAAAGTCGGCTATCTGATACAGACGTCCGACCACGGCGACTCGCACACAGACGAAGAGTTTTGGAGCAAAGAAAACGGATTGGAGTTCCGAATCGACTGGCTACGCGGACAGAAAACCGGCTTTTTTGTGGACCAACGGGAAAACCGCGCACTATTAGAACGCTATGCCAAAGGCAAAGATGTCCTCAATATGTTCTGCTATACGGGCGGTTTCTCGGTCTATGCCCTGCGTGGCGGTGCCAATATCGTCCATTCGGTGGATGTGTCGGAAAAAGCCGTGGACCTTGTGCGCAAGAACGTGGCACACAATTTCCCCGCCTGCACCAACCACGAAGCATACGCCATCGAGGCATTTGAGTTTCTGGCAGACATCAAGGACAAATATGACCTTATTATATTAGACCCGCCCGCCTTTGCCAAACACCGCGACGCTATCAAAAATGCCCTGCGCGGCTATCAGCGACTCAATGCGAAGGCGATTGAACAGATACGCCCGGGAGGTATATTGTTCACTTTCTCCTGCTCGCAGGCGGTGGACAAAGAGATGTTCCGTCTGGCTGTTTTCAGCGCGGCGGCACAAGTGGGGCGCAAAGTGCATATCTTGCACCAACTGCACCAGCCGCAAGACCACCCCATCAACATCTACCACCCAGAAGGCGAATACCTCAAGGGACTGGTCTTGCAAGTGGAATAGCCCCCAAAACTCTCCACTTTCAACTTTCCAACTGCTTTCAACTCTAAACTTTCAACTTATTCAACCACGCATCAACTTATAAACTTATAAACCTGTAAACAAGAACTATGACCAATCACATCGTATGCTTTGATACCGAGACCACCGGTTTAGACGTTCAGCGCGACTCTATTATCCAATTGTCGTTGGTCAAGTTCGACTCGCGCACTTTTGAGGAAATAGAAGCACTCGACTGGTATATCTTGCCCTCTTGTCCCTATCGCATAGACCCTGCGGCGGAGGCGGTGCACCATATCACGCAAGCCAAATTGGAGCAGGAGGGTGTCAGCCTGAAGAGTGTCTATCCGCAACTGATGGCGTTTGTCGAGGGCTGCGACATTCTCTCTTACAACGGAAACAGTTTCGACGCACGCATACTCTACTACAACCTGCAACGCGAGGGACTGACTTTCGATTTCGACAACCATATCTTCTACGATGCGTATATCATCGAGGCGGCGCGTACCTCGCGCAAACTGAGCGATGTCTATCGTCGCTACTATGGGCATGATTTCGAGGACGCACACAACTCGCTTGCCGACGTGCGTGCCACCATCGCGGTCTTCAAAGCGCAAAACGAGACACGCATTTCGGAAGAGGAGATACACCGTCCTGAGTTCGATTTTGTCTCGGTGGACGGTTTCCTTGCGCTCAAAGACGGCAATTTTGTCTTTGCGCAGGGCAAATACCGCGGTAAGACCATCGCCGAGATAGCCCTCGCCGATACTTCTTACCTTGATTGGGTCTGCAAGAACTGTGCTGAACCCACCCGTCAGTACATCACCACCCAACGCGCACCCAAACCCCAACCCGCTCAGCAGACCCCGGAAACCCAACCGACAGCCAAACCTACAACCAAATCAACACCTAAACCGGACACTCCCTCAATCCCCACACAGATGTCTCTCTTTTGAAACAAATATATAGCCTCAAATGTGGTAAATAACGCGAGTTCAATATAAGAAATCGTTTTTGTTGATTACTACTGATGTCTTAAGTTCGCATTTGTTGTTAGAATAGACATCATAAAAAGTGATATAGGTTATATCTATAGTCTATCCCCCTGCCACTCCCTTCTCTTATACCTCTTTTGTGCCATCTCTATCCCTTGCTCATCCCTTGCTTATCCCTTGCTGAAGTTCTTCTATTTGCCCTTGTCTCCT
>USNU01000148.1 GCA_900556095.1 uncultured Bacteroidales bacterium
CCCCGAGCAGAATCACCACAAAAGCAAATGAACAGCCAACACCGACCAACGCATTGCGCCCTGGCGGAAAGCCGCAACGACATACCACCCGCCGAACAGCACCGCCAACGCCCACAGCGCAACCGTCCACGGCGCAGTATAAAACCATCGCACCGCCACCTCCGTGCCGCATAGTTTCTCCACAATGGTAGCACTCACGAGCAATACCGCTATCACGCCCATCAACGAAAAAGCGATGTTCTTGATGTATCTCTGCATAGTTATTTCTATAAAACCGACAGAAAAGTGCAAGAATTATACCGTTTTACACCGGTTAACCATACCTTAAAATAGGTATTTTACCCCTGTTCTATGGGCATAAATGCCGAAAACAGACTGGAAATATTGTATATATTGGAAAAATACACTATCTTTGCGGTGTTTTTTAATTGTTTTTGTGTATTAACCTTAGATTTATTTCTCGAATGAAAAAAGTTTACCTGTTCTTTTCGGCGATAGCCCTGAGTATGTCTGTTTGGGCGGAACCGTTCTTTGTGCGCGTAAACGGCACTACCGACTATCCCGCCACCGCTATGAGCGAGACGGATCTCGCAGGGCGCAGCCAGTACAAAGCCGCCTGCATAACCCTTCAGGAGAACGATGTACTCACCTGCTACGACGAGGGGGCCGCCGCGGCATGGTCGATTGCCGCCATAGACCCCTACGGGGCATACAGCCGTTTTATCGCCTCCGACATAGGGTTGATCTGCAACACCGCCGGCACATACAACATCTACATCAAGACGAGATACAATGATGATATGTGGTATATCGAGGAGGGAAAAGACTGCGGCAGTACGCCCGAAAATTCCAACCCCGACCCGGACCCTAATCCCGACCCGGACCCCGAAGGACCGATTACCTACGCCACTTCCGTCCCCTCGCAATGTACGGACGTGATGCTACAGGCTTTCTATTGGGATTCCTACAAGACAAGCGGACTGAAGCACGGAAGTACCCGCTGGCAGGACCTGTCGGCTGAGTCGGGGGAGATAGCCGCTTATTTCGACCTTGTATGGCTTCCGCCTTCGGCAAAATCCGAGGGGGTTGGCTACCACCCTGCGCAATACTGCAACCAGAACTCCGCATGGGCCAGCCGTGCCAACCTCGAGACACTCATCAGCAACCTGCACGCAGGGGGCGCGAAAGTAATAGCCGACATTGTGATTAACCACAGCGGCAACAAATCGAGTTGGTGCGATTTCTATACGGAGGACTTCGGCGAATACGGTTCGTTTGCCCCCGATGCATCGTGGATATGCAAGACCGACGAGATGAACAGTGATGCCAAGGCAGGGACGTGCAAGGGCAAAGCCACGGGGGCAGCCGACGACGGATACGGCAGCGAAGCCAACTACATCTCCGCACGCGACTGGGACCACAGGAACGCCGAAGTGCGCAAGATGTTCTGCGCCTACCTCAAATGGATGAAAAACGAGATGAAGTATGACGGCTGGCGATATGACTACTGCAAGGGATTCCATAACTCGCACATCAACGAATACAACCAAGCGGCAGGCAACTATTTCTCGGTAATGGAATACTGGGACGGCAACAAGGATATCCTCTGGAGCCGCATACAGGACGCGGGCTGCAACACGCTGACATTCGATTTCGGTACGAAATACGATGCCTTCAACAACTCGCTCGCCGCAGGCAACTACTCCGGCTGCAAAGCACCGGGGCTGCTGGGACTCGGCAAGAGCAAGTACGCCGTTACATTTGTGGACAGCCACGACACCTACCAACGCGACGACAACGAGTTCGGCGGCAAAGGCAACTCGATGACGGCGGGCATGAAGACGAAAGTACTGCAAGCCAATGCGTTCATCCTCTCCATGCCGGGGGTGCCATGCATATTCTACCCGCACTGGAAAGCGTACAAAGACGCTATTGCCCCGATGGTGCTCGCCCGCAAGACGGCAGGCGTCCACTCGGAGAGCAGCGTTTCCGACGAGGGCGACGCCGGTGGCTACCGCGCGACCGTAACAGGCAAGAACGGTACGCTGATTCTCGAACTCGGCAACCGCGTATCGGCTTCGCAAGCAGGCTATACAAAAGCCGCAGCGGGCACAGGTTATGCAATATGGATAAAGACGACGCAGGCAGTGGCACCCAAGTTGCTCGTTACGCCCGGCAGCACCACCTTCAAGACCGACACCCTTCGTATCGAGATGAAGACCGTGGGCGGAACCGAGACCGCGGAGATTTTCTACACCACCGACGGTACCGACCCGAAGACATCCGACACCCGTATCGCCGCAGGCAACGAGGTTTCATTCACCATCAACAACACCATCACCCTGATGGCATACGCCAAGACGACAAACACCGAGACGGCCGTGCAAACCTACACCTATACCCGCAAGGATCCGCAGACAACACCGATTATCGTCTCTTTCTACAAACCCGCTTCGTGGGCAAAAGTGTATCTCTATTCCTGGGTAAGCAGCGGTACGACCGAAACGAAATATACGGGCAAATGGCCCGGCACAGAACTGACACAGCAGAACGCAAACGGGTTCTATTTCTATCAGTTTGACGCCGCCATAAAAGAAGTAAACTTTATCTTCAACGGCGGCAGCGGCAAGGAGCAGACCTCCGACCTGTGGACAGACGAAGACGTATGCTATGTATGGTCGGCAGGCGCGGAGAAACTGCAGCCCGACTGTATCTATACTGCCATAGAGGAGGTTGAAGAAAGTCCCGCTGTGCTCGACCTAAGCGCACCCATGTATAACATATTAGGGATGCCCGTGGACGCAACGTACCGCGGAATCGTGATACAAAGCGGACATAAGTTCCTGCTGCAATAAAATTTCTCAGCATTCCTTTTTGTGTTTTTACTCGCACACGAACCACGAGAAAGAAAAAGGGATGCAAAAAAATAACAACTAATACAGATTAACTAACCAATTAAAATTTAACAGTATGAAAAAATCTATCTCATTATTGTTCGCACTCGCGTGTGTGTGTTCACTGAGTGCCAAAACCATCTATCTCAACACAGGCGGTAATTCGTTATGGGGACAAGCCTCTCCCGAATTTTTTGTTCACGCATGGATTGATGATAATTATGCTGATGTACACATGACCGTGTTGGCAAACGACCCGCTTGTATATCAAGCAGAAATACCCGACGGAAGTACCAATTGCTTGTTCACTCGTCAACAAACGGGTACAACCACGATTGTTTGGGAAGACAAGGATGGTCTTTGGAATAAAACAGGAAACCTGACCATTGGTACTAACAATTGCTATACAATCACAGGTTGGGGAGAAAACGATGGTACTTGGTCAACCTACACTCCTTCAGTAGAAGGACCCACCTACTATATCACGGGTAACGAAAACTTGGTTGGTCAAGGCAATGAATGGAACACCAAGGCTATCGAACTCGGCAAGGCCTCTGCAGATAAACCGGCTACCTATACATTCAAGAATCTTGCTGCAAAAGATACGATGCGCCTCAAAGTTACCAACGGCACTTGGGACTTAAGTTTCGGTTACAAAGCGTTGAACAACACCTGCTCCTCAGAAAACATCATGACTGACAAGGACAATAACATCGTATTTGTTCTCACGGCACAAGGTGATGTTACACTCACTTTCGACGGCACCAAGATCTGCCTGACAGGCTCTTTTGTCGCACCTGTTCCTGTGCAGAACATCACTGCTTACTATGTCAACACCAACAATTGGGAGAAAGTGTATGCTTATGTCTATAATAATAATGGCGGCCTAATAAAAGCCCAATGGCCCGGCGAAGAAATGACAAAGACTGCTGACCAAAAGAACGGTTTTGATGTATATTCTTACGAATTTGCAGAAATATATACCACGATAGTCTTCAACAATGGTTATGGTGGTGTAGGTTATCAGACAGACAACCTGATCATTGACAAAACCAAACTCTATTTCTATGGCGACACATGGTACGCAACTCTTGACGAGATACCTGTTCCTTGCACACCCGATTTTGGTGTGATGGTTGGCACAGACTACACCGCAGCCGTTATCAACCCCGAGAACGAAGCAGAGTACATGATTTTGGCTCTTGACCTCAAGAAAGGCAATACTTTCACTATGTATAACAACTGCGAGAAAGCAGCATGGGTAATCGAAAACATCAAAGAGGGTAGCACCGGAAACATCACCATCGATACAGAGAACAAAAACTATGTAGTAGGTGCTGATGGCAAGTACGACATCTATTTCACACTCGACATGACAAACGGTGATGCTATCTATTTTGGTTACACAGCACCGACACCCACCGAGATTGTCAATGCCGATTTCCCCGCTACCGACGCACCGCTCTACAACCTGCTCGGTGTACAGGTAGATAATACGTACCGCGGAATCGTGATACAAAGCGGACATAAGTTCCTGCTGCAATAAACCGGTATTCTTAACGCTAAAAGAGGCTGGC
>USNU01000149.1 GCA_900556095.1 uncultured Bacteroidales bacterium
GCCATGCGCCTATCAGGTAGATGACAAACGCGACAAGCACTTTCAAACCAAAATGAATCGCACTATCCAAGACCCCATGCCAGAACGACTCGGGGTCGGTGGTTGCCTGCTTGATGATATTCTCCGTTACCGCACGGATAGAGTCGGAAGGCGGGATAGTGGGTGTGGGTACCTCTATATCAAGAAAAAACATGGTTCTGATTAGGAATTATGAATTAAGAGATTGCATTCATCATCATCTCAGGCGGTCGGCAGCACGGACGAGAGCCTCGTCTTTGAGTATGCGGCGGGTAGCCATCATCGACAGAACCACGTTGATAAGCGGTATGCCTGCCCATACATTCAGATACCAGTCGGCGTCCTCCAACAGCATACCATGGATAGGTTCGTTGCCTTTCACGATATAGGCGATGTAGAGTGCGAGCAGGGCATAGTAGCCAAGGCACAACACCACGTTCACCACATTGATTCGCGCCTGCAACAGTCGGCGTTTGAATAGGAAAATGTTCACCAACGCGATGACCGGCACGGCTATTGTAAGCACCGCCAACGGCCATTTTTGGAAGGTGGTCAGTGCGATATATTCCGTACCCGTCGGGGGCAGGAACTGTACCGGCGCAAAGAAACAAAGCAGTGTGCCAAGCACCACTACCAAAAACAAATAGACAGTTTGAATACGTTGTATCATAATTATATTTATTTATCTGATTATCAGTCGTGTAGGAGCATAGGTAGCGAGATGTCCTATACCTCCGTTGATGTTTGAATATATTTGTATGCTCTCTTGGTTGCCCAGAGAACCTATTTCTGCAATGATATCCTCAATATAATCGTCACCGTAGTCGTATTTCTCATCATACATTTCACCTGTAGGAAACTTATCATCGCTCGAATCATATTCGTCTTGCGATAGTTTGACAGAGGTACGATACACATAATAGTCATAGGAGAAGACGTCCACATCTATGGAGAGATTGAGCAGACGCAAACTATCTTGCCGCACTATATGGCTATTCCGGTTTTGGTCTGCAAAGAGAGCAATACGATGGCTTTGCTGAAGTTGTGAAGCGGGGATATAGAGGTATTTGGATGCCTTGGCACCATAGTACTTACAGCCTCCTCGTCTGTTGTTGAGCGCGATATTCCATATATCTCCTTCGGCATAGAGAAAGGTGAATGGGATAGTATCAAACACCGTGATGGTGTCGTAGGTTATACGTGTATAGGTGTAGCCATACTTCTCATCATACACTTTCTCTTCTTTGCCTATCTCCTTGCTAACGATAGCGGTGAATGCACCCTCGTTGAGACGGATTCCGACAAGGGCATCGGGCGAATATGTGTATGCATCGATGTCGAGGGCAAATTGCGCCCAACCGTTTTCGGTGATTTCGGGGTATAGGTCGGTGGTATGAACGGCACTGACAGATACCGGTGCAGGCACAGTCTGTATGGCAGTGGCAGTGCCTAATTCAGCATGTTTGACTTCCAACTCGATATAGTCCCCTACAGCAAGTGTGTAGTCTTTCACAACATAGTTTTTTTGTTCGGCGTCGTAGGTCGCTGTGTGCCATTCGCCATTGTTGAAGCGCATACGCACTGAGGCATCGGACAAGTACAGCCGAGGAGGCTCCAAGTGTCGATATTTAACGGTGTCGCCATTGCTATACACTTTCTCATACCAAACGGTATCTAATTTGATTTCGCCCAATGTGGGCGTGGTGCTACATACAAAACAAGCAGGGTTTTTGCCCATCTCCATATCTGCCGAAACCACCAACAGTTGTTCGTCAGTACCTCCTTTATATTCTATCTCGCGTCTGCACGAAACAAAGCAAACCACAAAGACAAGCGTTCCCAACGCGCGTACTGCCAACCACCCTTTGGTCAGGAAGCGTATTTCCTCGTCAGAGAAGTGTGTATGTAGAAATTTCAATAATTGTTTCTTCATAGTCGTTAGAACTTAAATTGATAACTGATACTTGGCATGATAGGGAATATGGATATCTGGTACAACTTGCCATTGCTCGAAGGGAAAATCATATACGGGTTCATGTGGTTGTACACATTATATACACTGATATTCACAATATGCTCTGCGTTTTGCAACCATCCACCCCGTGAGCGTGCCGGGTCTCCTGAACGCTTGTGCGGGACATGGAAATTGATACCCAAGTCAAGTCGGTGATAATCAGGCATTTTGAAGTTGTTGCGCTCCGGTGCATATTCTATATATTTACCTAAAGTCGGGTCGTAGTAACCCTGTGTGGTAAGTGTTGCGCGGTTGCCTGTGCCATAGACAAACGTGGCGGCAATATCAATTTTTTTGGTGATGTCATATTGGAGCGTGATAGACAGGTCATGCTCACGGTCATACTTGGCGCGGAATGGTCTGCCAAAGTTTATCTCGTCGAATTGGCGCATTGTCCGGCTCCATGTATAGCCAATCCATCCCGTTACGGGTCCGATACTTCGCTGTAGCAGGACTTCCACGCCATAACTCCAACCATTGCCAAGTGTAACTTGTTCGTCCCAATTTGCAGCACTCCCCATAAACGATGCTCCCTCCTTGTATTCCATCAGGTTTTTGGAATACTTGTAGTAGCCTTCCACGGATATTTCCAATTGGTTGAGCAGGTTGTAACTCAGTCCCGCCGCCACTTGCATGGAGCGCATAGGGGGTATATCTTTGGTGATAGGTACCCACAGGTCTGTAGGCATAGACATCGAAGTGTTGGACAACAGATGCACATACTGCGACACATAGGAGTACGAAACTTTGAATGCTAAGTCCTTGTAAATCAATGCCCGCAAACCTAATCGCGGTTCAATAGACGGATATACCTTTCCGTTCACTCCGTAGAGAGCCCCCCGCAAACCCATGTTGAGTCGCAGCCACTGCCATGGCGAATAGGTGTCCTCAAAATACAGGGCAGCCTCATGTCCGTGGATTAAGCCTCCTCCGATGGTAGTATCTACCCGCATCATCTCTGTTTTGGAATCTGTTTCCAACATATAGAAATTGCCCACCGAGGGTTGAAACAGGTGATAGGTATAGTTGCCTCCGAACTTGATATCATGCTTGGCAGTAGGGGCATAGTCGAACTGTGCGTTCAGCGTAACATCGTGTATATTAGAGGCATAGGTCATCGTTTGGTCGAACACATAGTTGATTTCGTCCTCTTTGTATTTCTCATTAAGCGACTGTCCCAACTTATATTGATAGCGCGTGTAGGATGTTTGCACATGGCTATAAAGACGCGGTGTAATTTGGTGTTCCCAGTCCACAGCCGCCAATATATTGCCCCATCGGAAACGTGCGCTCATTTTGTCGATATCTTCTTCAATCTTGTCCGAATAGCGCATATACATCACGTCATCTCCCATATAGTAGGTGGCAGAGAGTCGGTCGCGGTCGGAGAACGTGTGCGACACTTTGGCATTGACGTCGTAGAAATAATAACCGCCTGTCATGGAGAAACCATCTTCGTGCGTTACGGCAGCAAGGATAGGTGCCATAAACAGGTCGAAATAGGTTCGTCGTGCCGAGAGGTTGAAAGTGGTCTTTGCACGTGGTTCAAAGCCTTGTTTTAGTGAGTCGAGTTGCGATTTGGTGAAGATAGGTCCCTCTACGTTCATCTTCGCTGCGAGTAGTCCCACCGTGATACCACCATGCCAAAATGCCGAATTACCGTCGTTCTGACGCACATCTATCACCGAACTTAGGCGCGACCCGAATCGTGCAGGGAAGTTACCTTTGTAGAGCGTTACGTTTTTGATGGCATCAGCATTAAATACCGAGAACATTCCCATCGCATGATTCACGTTGTACAGTGGCACACCGTCTAATGTGATGAGGTTCTCGTCCGGTCCACCGCCTCGCACATAGATTCCGGCACTTCCCTCCGACCCGGATTGCACACCGGGGAGCAGTTGTATCGCCTTCAGCACATCTACCTCGCCACCTATAGCGGGGATATTTTTTATTTGCGAAATAGGCACTTCTATGGCTGACATCTGTGCGCTTTGTGGACTATTGATGGAATGGCGTCCAACCACCGTTACTTCCTCCAAACGTGTGGAGGAACGGAGGGGAAAGTGTATCACTGTGTCTTTGTTTAGCAGGAACGCGCGTGCGTGCGAGGGATGATACCCTACATAACTAATCTGCAACGCATGTTCCCCCTCCGGCAATGTCAGTGTATAGAATCCTGCCACATTGGTTACTACACCTTGGCGCGAAATAGTGTCATATACCGATGCTCCTATCAAACGTTCTCCTGACTCGATGTCCGTTACATAACCGCTCACCGTGTATCGCTGTGCCGTTACGGGCACGGCTAACAACATGATAATGAGCAATATATAATTACGTAGAGCCATAGTGTTATATTGTAGGACTAACTCTCACGTTTCTGCCGGTTGGACGACACCGTCTTTCAAGCGGTATCTCTCGCCTGTGGCGGG
>USNU01000150.1 GCA_900556095.1 uncultured Bacteroidales bacterium
AATCTTCTCGCGGATAATCTCGTCCACAAAGAAACGCGCCGGTTTGTCGGTGAGTTGGTCTTTGGGGAAGAACGGCGGGCACTCGGGCAGTGCATCGCGAATAGCGTCGAAGAGTTGCGCCACGCCGAAACGCTCTTGGGCGGAGATAGGGAAGATAGTCGCCTCTGGGAGTTGGCTGTGCCAGAAATCCACCAGACGCTCCAACGTCTCCTGCGTAGTAAGGTCTATCTTGTTGATTATCAGGAAAACACGGGGAACAGACCGTAGCACTGACAGACCATCCTTCGGGCTGTTGGAAGTTAGACCGCTTGCGCTGTTGGCTGCTATCTTCTTCACCTTGTCGAGGAACTCGATATTTTTCTCCACATTGTCTTGCACATCCGTTACATAGAGCAATACATCGGCGTCCACCAACGCGGAGCGCGAGAACTCCAACATCTGCTCTTGCAGTTTGTAGTTGGGGTGCAAGACGCCCGGGGTGTCGGAATAGACCATCTGGAAGTCCTCTCCATTGACGATACCCATGATACGGTGGCGCGTGGTCTGCGCCTTGGAGGTGATGATAGACAGACGCTCGCCCACGAGGGCGTTCATCAGCGTCGATTTACCCACATTGGGGTTGCCTACGATATTTACGAAACCTGCTTTGTGCATTATGAAAGACAAAAAAAATACAAAGAAAGGGCGAGGCATACCTATCGCCCATGCCCTTTCTTGATTAAAGACGTTGATTTACAATTAGAATATATCCAAGTCGGTCAGCGACGTGAAGAGTTTCGACGGCGAGATTTTGGTTACCTTGCAACCCAACTTGGTTTGCAGAGCCTTGACGTCAATCTTCTTCGGGTCGCCCATCAGGACGATAGTTACCGGTTTGCCCTGAATATTCTCCTTGTAGAATGTCTCGATTTCATCGTATGTGAGGTTGTCCACCTTAGCCGCATTCACACGCGCGGGGTCATCGGTGTAGCCGAGACGGGTCCAATACTCGAAAGCAGAAGCCTTGCCACGCATCGACGGTTTAGCCGTCTGTTGTGCTTGCTTGAGTGCTGCACGGATAGCCTCAATCTTGGTCGGGTCGGCAGGCATATCGTTGAGCAAGTCCATATAGACATTCACAGCGTCCACCACCTTGTCGGATTGGGTACCTACATAACCCATGAAATAGGTGTCCTTGTTAGGCAGAATAGGCGTCGATACATGACCGTACGCCGAGTATGCCATCGAGCGTTTAACACGTATCTCGTTCATTACCAGACCGGTAAAGCCACCGGAGAAGTATTGGTTGAAAGCATCGGTAATCACATCGTTGGCAATATCATACGGTTTGCCATTGATGTAGAAATACAAGTCAGCCTGTTGCACGTTGCTATTCGGCAAGAAGAGGATAGTCGGTTTTTCGTACGACATACGCTCTTTGATAATCGGCGATTTCGACGGTTGCATACCCTCGGTAAGTGGCAGATTAGCAACCAGTTGCTCCTGTGTGAGCGTACCGCAATAGAACACATCCAATGCGTAACTGCGCGCCGCAGCAATCAACGATTGTACCTTACCGCCATCGAGAGACCATACATCGGAGAACGATACCTCGTCGAGGAAATCGGACTTTTCGCCATACAACGCATACTGGAGCAACGCAGCCTTCTGAACGGCAGTACGTTTCTGACGCGTGTAGCGAGAATAGAACTCAGCACCCTTGAGGTTATCCAACTGCTTGGTATCCAAGAACGGCATCAGAATCTGACGGTTGATAAGGTTCATCACCTCGCCGAGGTTCTTGTCCTCACCGCTGATAGAAATAGTGAAGTAACTATCTGAACAACCATACGATACGTCTGCGCCCAACTCGGAGAGTTGTACCTTGAAGTCCTTACCCTCAACATTCGGTTTCGACAAGATACCGGCATTGTTCATCAGTTCGGTAGCCCACGGCAACAGCGGCAATTCGTGCTGACCGACACCGTAACGGAGTGTCAGCGTAAAGATGTCGTTTTTGGTATTGGGTGTATAGTGCAACTTCACGTTCTCGCCAAGCGACGAAACAGTAACATCCGCAAAGTTGTTGAAGGTCTGTTTGAGTTCGCCCTTCGGGAGTTTCTCAAACTCGTCGACATACGCAGAATGTGCGTCTTTGACGGGGTCGAGAGGCTTAATCTGCGGTTTCGGCAGCGTCTTGGCTTTCACTTTTCCCTCGTCGAAAGAGAGGGTCATGAAACTTGCATCGAAGTATTTTTTCGCTACGCGGACAATCTCTTCCTTTGTAAGTGCCTGAATCTTAGCGTTTGCTGTAAAGATGTCGTCGATAGGTTTGCCATAGGTGAAACAATCTACCAACTGACCCATCTTAGACGAAGAACGCTCGGCAGACAACTTGAACGATTGGTCGTACATACGTTTTACCGAAGCAATCAGTTCGTCCGAAATATCGCCGCGGGTAAGTTTGTTTACCTCGTTGAACACGATGTTTTGGGTAGCCTTGTCAGACTCAAACATCTGTTGGTTGGCATCGTAGTATGGCACAGCCTGAATGATGATACGACCGGTGTTACGGCGCGAATCGTTGAAAGCACCTACACCCTGCACATCACCATTGATATTCAGTTTGTCGAGGAGACCGGTCTGTCCGTTGGTCAGCAAAGCCACTACGAAACCGAGTATATCCTCATCGGGGTCTCCCTCTTTAACACCTTGGAAGACCCACGCAATCTGCGGGTTATATCCCATCTTATAGTGTTTGGAGCCGGTCATAACAGGGTCCTGATAGGTAGGACGAACCGGCAGTTGCTTGGGTCGGAGGCGCGAGAAAGTTGCTTCTATCATTGGTTTGGCAGTCTCAGTATCGAAGTCGCCAACGAGGATAAGTGCCATATTGTTAGGCACATACCATGTATTGTAGAACTCAATCAATTTGCTCAGACGCGGGTTCTTGAGGTGCTCAGGTTTACCGATAACGTTGCGCTCGTATGGCGAACCGGCATAAATATCCTCAAAGAGTTTGTTCGATACCTGCGACGAGGGCTCGTTGGCGTACATATTATACTCCTCAAACACGTTCTCCAACTCGGCTTGGAAAGTACGGAAAACAGGGTTGATAAAACGGTCGGAGAAAAGAGTGAGCCAACGATACATTTCAACAGCGGGAAACGAGTTGTGGTAACAAGTAACATCATAACTGGTGTATGCGTTAACGCCCTCTGCACCAATCAGGTCCATCATATTGAAGAAATCCTCGGTAGAAGAAATCTTAGCCTCACGCATAGACACTTCGTTGATTTGGGTAGCCAATTGAGCACGCAGTTTCTCGTCAGTAGTCTCGCTATATTGGTCGTAGAGCGCGATGATAGAATCGTACATCGGTTTCTCTTTCTCCCAATCGAGGGCACCGATACGTTGCGTCCCCTTAAAGAGCATATGCTCCAAATAGTGAGCCAATCCTGTGTATTCACTTGGTTCATCTACCGCACCTGCACGAACAACCACATAGCCGGTTACGTCCGGTTGGTCGTGGTCTTCCCACAGGAGGACAGTGAGACCATTGTCCAATTTATACTCGCTGAGTCCCTCGCGAGACAAAGCGAATATTGCTGTAAGCCCCATAGTAAGGAACAGCGTTAAAATAAATAGTTTTTTCATCCAAATTATATTTTGACCTTAATATTATGCAATCGTCTTGTTACAAACAGTGTGCCAAACAAAGCCTTACCACTCCAGCAGGACCTTGCCACATTGACCGCTCACCATTACATCGAAGCCCTTCTGGAAGTCGTCGAACTTAAAATGGTGTGTAATCACGGGAGTGAGGTCGAGCCCGCCGAGCAACATCTGCTCCATCTGGTACCATGTCTCCCACATACGTCGCCCGGTGATACCCTTGATAGTCAGCGCATTGAATATCACATCTGACCAGTTGACCTGGGTATTAGAAGGCAGAATACCGAGTTGTGCGATGTTCGAACCTTTGTACATGTGCTGAATCATATCGTTGAACGCCGATGGTGCGCCGGACATCTCGAGTCCCACATCGAAACCGCGGATACCGAGTTGTTTCATAGCGTCCTCTACTGTCTCGCCCTTGGAGCCGTCCACCGTGAGCGTGGCCCCCATCTTCTTGGCGATGTCCAGACGGAGCGGATTGATGTCGGTAACCACCACATGTTTCGCACCTGCATAGCGGCAGATTCCAGCAGCCATAGTGCCAATCAGTCCTGCGCCCGTAATCAGCACGTCCTCACCCAACAGCGGGAATGCCAGCGCGGTGTGGGTCGCGTTGCCAAACGGGTCCATAATAGCCGCGAAATCATCGGGGATAGCCGGATTGAGGTGTACTATGTTCGACTCGGGGATAGTTACATATTCGGCAAAAGCACCGTCTTTACCGAAGATTCCTACCGACAGGCTGTTCTCGCACACATGCCCCATACCGCGGCGGCAGTTGCGGC
>USNU01000151.1 GCA_900556095.1 uncultured Bacteroidales bacterium
CCGCCGCTGCTATCGGCTGCAAAAATATCCCCATCATCGGTGTCAATTGCGGGCAGTTGGGTTTCCTTGCCGATGTACAAACCAAGGATGTGGATATGATTATGAAACAGTTGATTGAAGGTCAATACACCATTGAGCAGCGATCCGTATTGAGAGTCAGTTGCGGACGAGAAGGACTGATTATGGCACCGAATGCGCTCAACGAAATTGCGATTATGAAACAGGGTATGAGTAGTATGATTTCGATAGAAGTAGCAGCCAACGGCGAAACCCTGCACACCTACCGCGCTGACGGATTGGTCATATCTACCCCGACAGGTAGTACGGCATACAACCTTTCTATCGGTGGTCCTCTTTTGGTTCCACAGACACGCGGGTTGATATTGGCTCCTATTGCTACTCATAGTCTGACTGTCCGCCCATTGGTTGTGCCCGACGATTGGAAATTCGATTTGAAGGTAGCCAGCCGCTACAGCAGTTACATGATCAGTGTGGACGGACGAAGCCAGATACTCAGTACAGATGTTACAATCCATATAGAACGCGCACCCTATACAATCAAAGTGGTGCAAGTGGGCGAAAATAGTTTCCTAAAGTCCCTTCGCGACAAACTCAATTGGGGGAGGTGATTCAATGCATAATGCACAATTAAACTCTATTCAACCAATAAACCTGTTAAACCACGCATAAACTAATCAACTCATAAACCCATAAACTACAAAATATGCTTGATTTCATTACATGGAACGTTGACCCTATTCTCATACACATCGGCGATGGCGGCATACGCTGGTACGGACTTTTGTGGGCAATAGGAATTTACTTGTGCTATTTGATGCAGGTAAAAATCTACAAACACGAGCACTGCCCTGCCGATTGGGTGGATAAACTCTTTATTTGGATGGTATTGGGAGTCATCATCGGTGCACGTCTCGGGCATTGTTGGTTCTACGAGTGGCACGATGTAACCAACCCTGCCCTTGCCCGCTACTGCCAAATGATGAATATATCCACCGACCCCGTGCAGATTTTCGGTTGGACAATCAACTACCGCAACCCTTACATTGAGCACCCGCTGATGCTTCTCAAAATATGGGAGGGTGGTCTCGCCAGCCACGGAGGAGCTATCGGGTTGATGATTGCCGCAATCTTGCTCAACAAAAAAGAATTCTCCAAATACCCGCAATATAAAACATCTTGGATTTGGATTCTTGACCGTCTGTGTATTGGTGTCTGCTTTACGGCAACGCTCATTCGTCTCGGCAACCTGATGAACAGCGAAATCTATGGAGGTCCTACCGATATGCCGTGGGGATTTATCTTTGTACGCGATGGGCAAACCGTCCCGTGCCACCCAACGCAGATTTACGAAATGCTCTATTGCATTGTAGCTATGGCGGTTACGCAGGTAATGTACTGGAAATTCAAAGCCTATCGCCGCGAGGGATTGCTGCTCGGTGTGTTCTTCGAGATTGTCTTTGTTACCCGCTTCGGATTGGAGTTTATCAAGAACGACCAAGAGGCATTTGAGGCAAATCAACTGCTCAATATGGGGCAGTGGCTCAGCATTCCGTTTATCCTTCTCGGACTCTATCTCATCATCCGTGCCTACCGCCGTCCATTGCTCCCGGAGGTGGCACAAGCCCCCGACGAGAAAAACGAAAAGAAGAAAAAATAAACTCATACTTTTACCATCATGAAACACACACAATTTTTAGGCGCATTCACTCTGTTTGCCCTATGTGTATTTACAGGTTGTGATAATTTAATCGACGGGGGAAACCCTGATGGGCATAGTATAGGTATTTTCCGGTTTACAGATACCGCTTATCTGCAAAAAATAGTAGCAATTCCTATTCCGACAGGAAGTGATAGCACCGCTGTGGTTGGCGAACTCTCAAGATACTGCCGGCGGTGTGGAGATTATTATATCCCGACATTCCCGCGTCTTCGTGCAGAAAATCCCCTGTTTATTTGTACGGATCAATTGGTAGAAAACGGGACGGCATATTCAGAAGTTGTAGGTGATAAGTATGAATTATGCGAACTTGCTACGGCAAGCAAATATATTCCGCTCAAAAACGGGTTCTATATTTGCTATCCGTACATCAGTTTCAGGGAAAGCACCCCACACGTTTTCTTAAATGCCGATTGGCGGGATATATGTACCATTGATTTTGATACTGTGCAGACGCTCAACCGGAAACAAGATTTTCCCTATACACCTGTTTATGGAACATGCTATACCATTTCGGAACGTAAATTAGTGAAATTAACGGGTAAATCTACGGTTCATTTCAAAGGTCGAGATAAGCAAGAGATCACAATCGCTGATGTTGTTGATTTATTTAACCGCCTGTTGGAAGAAGGAACTATCGATAAGTATTGCACCCTTGTTCATTATGATTATGATGTAAAATAACGCTGAAAGTTTGGCTATTTTACAAGTAAATGTACACGAGAAAAAATACAACATCCTCGTTCTATAATTGTCGGGAGGATGTCGGGAGTATATCGGGAGGATAGGATTATGTCGTCAGTTGGAAAGATGCGACATTTGAAGCACATAGTATGCGTTTTGTGGATGCTTTTTATCGTGTCCCCTCTTTCTGCTGCTCATACCGCTTTTGGCGACGGACTGTTTCGTTACAGTCCCTTCGGACATAGTTTGTATGCTGACGAACACCCCAATTTTGTGCGTATGGATGTGGCTTATACCAAGATGTACCCCGTTTACGACTGGGAACATTCGGGAAAAGACTACCGCACGCAGACGTTCGGTATCTTCGGTTTTCAGTTGCCGCTTTGGTATGGGCAACTCGCTGATTCCACTATGGCTCTGAGTGTTACAGCGGCTATGTCTGCCAATATATGGATGGATCTGTTCGGAGGGAAGACTTCCCCGATTGTAGATACCGACTATCGCATCGCCCTGCCATCCGTGGCATTTATGCACCGTATCAATCGGGGTTTTGCCCGCAACTATGCCCTTAGTTGGTCGCCGTTCAAACATGAATCCACCCACATCGGTGATGAATTGCAAATACAGAAAGTATCGGAAAATCGAGTCTTACGGCGTGTGAATGTGTCGTACAATTATACCGAATTCACGTTCACGCTCAACGAGGCGGAAAACCGCTATACCGAAAACCATTGCTTCCGTGTAGGATTGATGCTTCTTTGGAATTGGCACAAAGGCTGGTACAAAGTGGATAAGGAAGACGGCGACTGCACACTTCCCCAACCACGTCTGTCGCCCTGGGAAGCCTACCTGCAATACCAATACCAGTCGCCCACATCGCGCCACGGTTTTCAGGGGATTGTCTCTGCCGAGGTGCGCAACCGTGCCTTGTACGGCTACAACTTGGACAACGAAACAAATGATATAGAACCGGTTATGCAATCGGAGACGCGCGTTTTTACATATAATATATTTGTCGGTACACGCTACAACACTCCTCTCTACGACGGCTATTTCTCACGCATTGCCGTAGGCCTTCGCTCCTACCACGGCAACTGCCCTTATGGTCAGTTCCGCAACCTCCGTTCGTTCAGTCATATCGGTCTATGCCTGATGTTAGAATAATAACCATGCACCGACCTATAAACAAGATTTGAAAGGTGCGAAAGGCAAAAAACAAATAAATCGCCTTTTTATTTGGGAACTTCGGAAAAAAGCAGTACCTTTGCAATGCGCTATATATAAATACGCAACGCGTAATTTTTATTGCAAAATAATTAACCCATCTATTGTTTAACATAAACAACAAAAACACAATGAAACCAACTCATATTGAGCATCTTGGTATCGCTGTAACCAGTTTGGAAGACGCTATGCCGTTCTTCGAGTTCTTAACCGGTGAAAAATGCTATTCTATCGAGGAAGTAGCAGACCAGAAAGTGAAGACCGCTTTCTTCAAGGTCGGACAAACCAAAATCGAGTTACTGGAGCCTACTTGCCCCGAATCGACCATCGCTAAGTTTATCGAGAAAAACGGCGGTCGTGGCGGCGTTCACCACGTGGCTTTCAACGTAGAAAATGTTGAAGAAGCCCTCAAAGAGGCCGAAGCAGCAGGTATCCAACTCATCGACAAGGCTCCCCGCAAAGGCGCAGAGAACCTGATGATTGCTTTCCTCCACCCGAAGAGCACCAAAGGCGTTCTGACCGAGTTATGCCAACAACCCAAATAATAACGTACAATTATGAATCAAGATAATCTGCAGAAACTGATTGATAACCGCGTAAAAGCACAAGCAGGCGGCGGCGAAGCAGCAATCGAAAAACATCACGCAAAGGGCAGTTATACCGCCCGCGAGCGTATTAATATGCTCCTCGACGAGGGTTCGTTTGAGGAAGTAAACATGTTCCTTACCCACCGTTGCCACGACTTCGGCATGGAGAAAAAAGTATTCCTTGGCGATG
>USNU01000152.1 GCA_900556095.1 uncultured Bacteroidales bacterium
GTTGCTGTCAGCAAGATTATAGAGGATCGTATGGCAGGTGCTTACATGTTAATAGTTATTAATCAACGGAAAGCAAATGCAAATCAAAGTTTACGTGCCGTGAAAGAGAATTGTTTTTGCAGTCTTTTGCGGAACAGCGAGAGAATAAGATAATACACTGCCACCGCGCACAAGGCTATTGTGCCGATAACCGCCTCGCTCTGCAGGACCCATTCGAGCCCCGCAATAACAGCCAACATAACCACAAAGGGCACAATATAAGCGAGCAGTACGCCTTTCCATGCCAAGCGTTCCGCCACCATCACTTCAACTCTGTCGCCTGCTTGCATAGGCTCAAGCATACGTGCGTCCATCAGTTTCTCTTTGCTCTCCGAAGACATACACATACTACGTGCCGCGCAGGTGCTGCATGCACTTGCCTGAACAATCCGTATATGCGCTGTCTGCCCCGAAACGGACAAAACAACCCCTTCGTGCCGTATTTGCTCTGACATGATCGGTTTTGCGAATACAGGGTATATACACACCCCTCCTAAATTAACACGCAAAAGTATAAAGAATTTTCCACACGGACAAATTTATTTGATTATTTCGCAGAAAAGTACACAAAATGCAACTAAAAACCGCACTCTTTACAAATAACACAATTTTACAATTTGCAAAAGTGAGATATTTTCAGTACCTTTGCGTGCTAATTTTGAGTAGATATGCCAAGACGCGCCACACACACAACCACAAACGACGAAAAGACCTCTCAACGCCAGATACGAGTAGAGAAACCCAATGTATTACAAAAGGTAAAAACCTTTATATCCGATCCTCGTACACGCATCATATCGGCTGTTGTCCTGCTGGCAACAGCCCTACTGCTGTTGGTGGCGTGCATAAGTTATTTCTTTGCGGGAACAAGCGACCAATCGGTGCTGCAGATGTCTTCGCCGGATCGGCGTGAACACCGTGATGAGATACAAAACCTGCTCGGATTGCCCGGTGCCTCCGTTGCCGAGTTCCTGCTCAACGGGGCTTTCGGCTGGATGGCATTTGTGCTAATAGGGATGCTGATTATCTATGGGTTACGTCTGTTTCACGTAGGGCATACACACCCGCTTCGCATACTGCTATGCGGAACGTTCGGCGTACTGTGGGGCGATGTGTTGCTCGGGTTTGTACAACAAATGGTTTCGCGCGGGACATTCTGTTGGGGGGGGGCTTTCGGGCAATGGCTCGCCACATGGCTCAATTCATATATACAACCTACGGGGATGATTATCGTATTAGCGGTTACACTGGTCATATTCCTTATCATCACCGAGAAGAATTTTATCCCGAACATGAAACGTTTCGGTTTATGGTTCGCAGGCTTATTCAAGCGCAAACCCAAGACCGAAGAACCTACAAAAGGGACTTTGCCGGACGAACCGCAAGAAATTGTACTCCCCGAAGATCCCAAAGAGGACGAGCAACCGATTGACATAGAGATACATATCGACGACCTTGACCATACCCCCGCAGAGGCTCCCGCCGGCGATGATATTACGCTGACGATTGAGCCGACTCAAGAGGAGGAGATGCATACAGAGTCTGCCCCCGAAGAACCGAAGGCGGAAGAACAGGAAGACGGCAAAACGACTATCGACATCAACGAAACCCAACCTGTGGAATTGGTGGATGTCTCCCCTGAAGATGTCTTGGCAAAACTCGGTCCGTACGACCCGCGTAAAGACCTTGAATACTACAAGTTCCCGTCTCTCGACCTACTCAAAGTATATGATAATGAGACGGGTACGATTATCAACAAAGACGAGCAGAACGCCAACGCCAAACGTATCGTAGAGACGTTGCGCAATTTCGGAATTGAGATAGATTCCATCAAAGCCACTATCGGTCCTACCGTTACGCTCTATGAGATTGTCCCCAAGGCGGGTATCAAAATATCCAAGATACAGAGCCTCGAAAACGACATCATGATGTCGCTTGCGGCAACGGGTATCCGTATGATTGCCCCGATGCCGGGCAAAGGTACGGTAGGTATCGAGGTACCTAATGAGAAGCCGCAAACCGTCTCTATGCACTCGGTCATTGCGTCCAAACGCTTTCAGGAAGAGCAAAAGATGCGTTTGCCGGTGGCTATCGGACGCACTATCACCAACGAGGTCTTTATGTTCGACCTCGCCAAGACGCCCCACTTGCTCGTGGCGGGTGCCACAGGACAAGGTAAGTCGGTGGCTATCAATGCCATACTCACTTCGTTGCTCTACAAAAAGCACCCTGCGGAACTGAAATTGGTGTTGGTGGACCCCAAGATGGTGGAGTTCGCTCCTTATAAGAATCTGTATCGCCACTACCTCGCCGCAATGCCCGAAGTGGAGGAGCAAGACATCATCATCACCGACTGCGACAAGGTCATCAACACCCTCAACTCGCTTGTGATTGAGATGGAGAACCGATATAAGTTGCTGATGGATGCGGGCGTGCGCAACCTGGAGGACTACAACGACAAGTTCATCAAACGGCGTCTCAATCCGGCAAAGGTGGTGGGCGACTCGCTGCACCATCAGTTCCTGCCCTATATCGTCATCGTTATTGACGAGTATGGCGACTTTATCATGCAGGCGGGCAAGCAGGTCGAGACCCCTATCGCGCGTATCACCCAGAAAGCCCGCGCCGTAGGTATGCACATGATTTTGGCGACACAACGTCCGTCGGTGAATATCGTTACGGGTGTCATCAAAGCGAATATCCCTACCCGTATCGCGCTCCGCACGCAGTCGGTCATCGACTCGCGCACGGTGCTTGACGCCAAGGGCGCAGAACAACTCATCGGGCGCGGCGATATGCTCTACGCGGGAAATAGCAATATCACACGTATCCAGTGTGCGTTTGTCGATACCCCCGAGGTGGACGCCATCGTTGAGCATATCAGCCAACAGCAACGCTATTTCGAGCCGTACCAATTGCCGGAGTATATTCCGGAGGGCGCAGAAGAGGCTTTGGCACCGGGCAGTGTCGATATGAAACGCCTTGACCCGATGTTTGCCGATGTGGCACGCTATGTGGTGGCAAAGCAGGAAGGCTCCACTTCGCGCCTGCAACGCGCCTTTGAGATTGGTTACAACCGCGCCGGCAAATTGTCAGACCAACTCGAAGCGGCTGGCATCGTAGGCCCCAACAAGGGGCCGAAGGGGCGCGATGTCCTGATACAGGATATGGATATGTTGGACCAGAAATTGCAGGAACTCGGAGTGAACTGACAGACTTATAAAAAACCTTAATGCCACATCGCCTTTTTTGTCCTGTCAAACAGCATAGGATACGCATAGGATAGGCATAGGATAGGCTACTTTTGAAATATAAATATATGTTACAAAAACAACACATATTGATAGCCATTTTGCTATTTGTCCCCTTCCTCGGAGGAAGTTTTGGGGTGTCTGCCACCACATTGGATACTTTTCTCGCCAATCTTGAGCAGCAGACCCTCCAATCTGATTTCACCATTACCGTTTCCGAAGAGGTGGCACAACCAATGAACTATCCGGGAACTATCACTATGCACGGCAATCGCTTTTTGCTCTCCATGTTTGATACCGAGGCGGCTTACGATGGCAACACCTTATATATATATAGTGCCACCACCGACGAACTGACCCTTTCCACCCCCACCGAGGCGGAACTGTTGGAGGCGAATCCGTTCCTATACGCAAAAGCCCTCGTGAAGGTTTGCACTATCGGTGAGCGTCCTGCCAAAGACCCCACACAAACTATCATTACGCTCACGCCTAACGACCAATCGGTTGGTATTCAACGTTTTACACTGCGTGTGAAACGGATAGAAGAAGGCGTGTATATTCCTCTTTCGGTAGAAATAAAAGAGGGTAAGCAACTCACCACGCTCACCCTGAAACAACCACAATATATCACAACTACACCGTCATTCCGTTTAGACTACCCCAATGCCTACCGGAATGACCTGAGATAACAGATAATTCACAATTTACAACCATGCGCACTTCTTGCCTTATTATCGGTTCCGGGCCTGCGGGATATACCGCAGCCATTTATGCTTCTCGTGCTAACCTGTCTCCTGTCCTGATTGAGGGTCCGCAAGTAGGCGGACAACTGATGATTACCACCGAGGTGGAGAATTTTCCCGGCTACCCTGATGGTGTGGAGCCGTTTCAGATGATGGACGATATGCGTCGTCAAGCGGAGCGTTTCGGTACGCAGTTCGTACAAGGTATCGTTACGCGTGTGGACTTCTCCTGCTCGCCGAAGAAAGTGTGGATAGAGGGCGATGTGGAGTACGAGGCAGACACGGTGATTGTCGCCACAGGCGCGAGTGCGAAATTTTTAGGTATCGACTCCGAAGAGAAATACAAAGGACGCGGTGTCTCGGCTTGTGCTA
>USNU01000153.1 GCA_900556095.1 uncultured Bacteroidales bacterium
ATAGAAGATATTACCCAACAGGAGTACAAATACGGTTTCACGACAGACGTGGAGACCGATATTCTCTCGTGCGGACTGAGCGAGGAGGTGATTCGCACCATCTCCCGCAAGAAAGGTGAGCCAGAATGGTTGCTTGAGTTCCGCCTGAAAGCCTATCGCAAATGGCTGACGATGGAGGTGCCGACATGGGCGCACCTTGATATCCCTGAGATTGATTTTCAGGCTATTTCGTACTATGCAGCCCCAAAAGCACACTCCGACGAGAAGAAAGAGATTGACCCCGAAGTGATGAAGACCTTCGACAAATTGGGTATTCCTCTGGAGGAGCGGGACGCATTGGCGGGCAATATGGCAGTGGATGCTGTGATGGACTCGGTGTCGGTAAAGACCACTTTCCGCGAGACGCTGGCACAGAAAGGTATCATCTTTTGTTCGATTTCCGAAGCGGTGCGCGAACACGAGGACCTTGTGAAAGAGTACCTCGGAAGCGTGGTGCCGTACAGCGACAATTTCTATGCCGCGCTCAACTCGGCAGTGTTCTCCGACGGTTCGTTTGTATATATCCCCAAGGGAGTGCGCTGCCCGATGGAACTGAGTACCTATTTTCGTATCAACGCCGGCAATACGGGTCAGTTTGAACGCACACTGCTGATTGCCGATGAAGGAGCATACCTTAGTTACTTGGAGGGTTGCACGGCGCCCATGCGCGACGAGAATCAGTTGCACGCCGCCATCGTGGAGATAGTGGTGCGCAAAGATGCAGAGGTGAAATACTCCACGGTGCAGAACTGGTACCCCGGCGACAAGGACGGCAAGGGCGGTATCTATAATTTCGTAACCAAGCGCGGTATCACATACGAAAATGCACGCCTGAGTTGGACGCAGGTGGAGACAGGCTCGGCTATCACGTGGAAGTACCCGAGTTGTATCCTCAAAGGCGACAACTCCACGGCGGAGTTCTATTCGGTGGCAGTAACCAACAACTACCAACAGGCGGACACGGGTACGAAGATGATACACCTCGGCAAGAATACCCGCTCGCGGATTATCAGCAAGGGTATCAGCGCGGGGCATAGCCAGAACTCCTACCGCGGATTGGTCAAGGTATCAAGCAAGGCAACGAATGCCCGCAACTACAGCCAGTGCGACAGCCTGCTCTTGGGCGACCAATGCGGTGCGCACACGTTCCCTGATATGCAGATTAGCAACCCGACTGCCACCGTGGAACACGAGGCAACCACCAGCAAAATCAACGAGGACCAACTCTTCTACTGCCAGCAACGCGGTATCGGATTGGAGGACGCGGTAGGTCTGATTGTGAACGGCTATGCCAAAGAGGTGATGGACAAACTGCCGATGGAGTTTGCCGTCGAGGCACAAAAACTGCTGCAAGTGTCGCTTGAAGGCACTGTGGGATAACACATCGCCCGACGAATAAAACAGGCTGTCTGATTGGTTTCAGACAGCCTGTTTTTATATCCGATCTCCTTATAATCAGAGCATCTCGACCGAGCGATTGACAAACTTAGCCAATGCCTCGCCTTTCAATAAGCCGCTTGCCAACAGGGCTATATCGATCAGTTGGTGTACTTTCTCGTTGTCGTTGGCGTGCTTTGCATACACATCCTTCAGTTGCTGACGCAATGCGCCCATCTCTTTGGTTACGTTGCTGACAGCGTCTTTTTCTTCTTGCGTCAGGTCAGCCTCTTTCTTGTCTTTCTGTGCGGCACGCAGGTCGTCTTCCTCTTTTTGTTTGGCAGCAATCTGCTCATTGAGCGGTTTAACCTCCTCGGCGCAAGCCGATACCAACTCGTTCATCAGGTCGGTTACCTTGCTGTTGGCGGTATTGACCACCATATTATATTGGTCCGGCATCTGCCCATAGAAATTCATGCCTTGTTGGTGCGCTGACATCTCTTTCATACGGCGCATAAACTCGTTTTGCGTCAGGAAGACAGGCAGAGCGTCTGCCGAAACCGACTCGAAACTAACCACAAAATTGGTCTTTTCGCCTTTGGGCAACTGGCTCTCGAAACTATAGCGCAGGGCATCTTCCTGCTCCGAAGTGAGCGTTACCGCCTTTTTGTCCTCTTTCAGAATCAGGTTCTCAATCACGTCGGAGTCCACACGCACGAAACGAATCATATCTTTCTTGTCTTCGCCGTCGCCCATGCTCTTCTGCTCCATCTGCGACATGGCGTGTACGTCCAACTCGCCGTTCATCAGCAATACATCGTAACCTTTCTCTTTCGCACGCTCGATATACGAGTACGAAGCATCTGGGTCTTGTGTGTAGAGCAGAATCAGGTCGCCGTTCTTATCTGTCTGATTCTCTTTCACTTTCGCCTTATATTCGTTGATAGTGAAATACTTGCCTTCGAGGTTCTTGAGCAGTGCAAACTCCACGGCTTTGTCGTAGAATTTCTCGTCGGTAAGCATACCAAACTGGATAAACATCTTCACATCGTCCCATTTCTTCTCAAAGTCCTCGCGGTTGTTTTTGAATATCTCTGCCAATTTGTCAGCCACCTTTCGGGTAATATAACCGCTGATTTTCTTCACGTTGTTGTCGCTTTGCAAGTATGAACGACTGACATTCAGCGGAATATCCGGTGAGTCAATCACACCGTGCAATAGGGTTAGGTACTCCGGCACAATGTTTTCCACCTCATCGGTTACATACACTTGGTTGCAATAGAGTTGAATCTTGTTGCGGTGCACATCGAGGTTGTTTTTAATCTTCGGGAAGTAGAGAATACCGGTCAGATGGAACGGATAGTCCACATTCAGGTGGATATGGAACAGCGGTTCGTCCATTTGGGCGGGATAGAGTTCGTGGTAGAACTTGTCGTAGTCCTCCTCCGTCAGGTCGGCAGGCTTGCGCATCCACGCGGGGTTGGTGTCGTTGATGATATTATCCTCGTCGGTCTCCACCTGCTTGCCGTCTTTCCATTCTTTCTTCTTGCCGAAAGCAATCTCCACAGGGAGGAACTTGCAGTATTTACGCAGCAAGCCCTCGATGGTGGCATCCTCCAAATACTGCTTGAATTCATCGTTGATATGCAGCACGATATCGGTTCCGCGCTCGGCTTTGATAGTGTCCCCCATCGTGTATTCCGGCGTACCGTCGCAACTCCACTCCACGGCTTTGGTGTCCTCTTTGTACGATTGGGAGAATATCTCCACCTTGTCTGCCACCATAAATGCACTGTAGAAGCCCAATCCGAAGTGTCCGATTATCGCCTCAGCCTTGTCTTTGTATTTGTTTACAAACTCCTCCGCACCCGAAAAGGCAATCTGGTTGATGTATTTGTCTACCTCTTCTGCCGTCATACCGATACCATGGTCACGCACGGTCAGGGTGTGTTTATCCTTATCAATCAATACGCGCACACGGGTATCACCCAACTCGCCTTTGAACTCACCTACGCTGGACAACGTCTTCAATTTCTGAGTGGCGTCAACGGCGTTGGAAATCAACTCGCGCAAAAAGATTTCGTGGTCGCTGTACAAGAACTTATCACCATCGACAGCGCCACCCTGATGAACAAGGGCCTCGAGCTCATTGAGGCTGTGTGGCTGTTCGGTCTGCCTCCGGAGAAAATTCAAATCGTTGTCCAGCGCCAGAGCATCGTCCACTCGGCGGTGCAGTACAGCGACAACTCCATCATCGCCCAGCTGGGTGTGCCGGATATGCGCATCCCCATCCAGTATGCGCTGACCTATCCGGCCCGTGTGCCGGGCGTCGTGCCGGAGCTGGACTTCACCACCCTCAAACTGCTGACCTTCGATGTGGCCGACGAGGAGACTTTCCGCTGCCTCGCCGCCTGCAAGAAGGCCATCAAGAAGGGCGGTCTCGGCCCCTGCGCCGCCAACGGTGCCAACGAGGAGGCCGTCAGGCTCTTCCTTGAGGACAAGATCGGTTTCCTCGACATTGGCCGTCTGGTGGAGGCTGTGGTGGACAGCGACAGCTTTGGCGGCGACTATACCCTCGCTGATGTGTACGAGTGCGACAAGATGGCTCGCGCGTTCGTGCGGGCACACCTGTAAACCGGAGAAGCTATGTCTTTTATTATCACGTTTCTGGCAGCCCTCTTTGTCTTTGGCGCGGTGATCGCCATTCACGAATTTGGCCACTTTGCGGTGGCAAAGCTCTGCGGCGTGCAGGTCAACGAGTTTTCCATTGGCATGGGCCCGGCGCTGTGGCATAACATTTACCACGGCACCCAGTACAGCCTGCGGCTGCTCCCGGTGGGCGGCTATGTGGCGCTGGAGGGCGAGGAAAGCCCCGAGAGCCAGCAGGCCGAAGCGGCCCGCGACGAACGGGAAGCAGAGGACGAAAACCCTGTCCCGCCGGAGCAGCGCACCGGCATCCCTTTGAACGAGGCACCGGTATGGC
>USNU01000154.1 GCA_900556095.1 uncultured Bacteroidales bacterium
CCCACTGCCGACGACCGGATACTGGCTTCCCGTATGGGGATCGCGGCTATTCAGGCGCTCCTTGAAGAGCAGCGCAGTATCATGGTGGGAATCCAAAACGACGAGATTGTCTATGTGCCTCTCGTCAAAGCCATCAAAGAGAAGAAAGACGTGAAAGACGACAAGTGGAACGCCATGCGTATCTTGTCAATCTAAGCACCGAACAAGATGAATAAAAAACCGCCTGCCGAATAATTCGACAGGCGGTTTTTTGTATTCCGATGTTCGCATTGTATTTCCCACCTATCCACCCGACATCCTCTCGGAAAAAGCATCATCCCCCCGTGCGACAGACCCGCGACAGACTCGCGCAAAGAACTATGCGCTCAATAGGCACGATATGCCTGAGCCACCCCATATATGACATAATAAGGGGCTACCGATAGGCAGCCCCTTAACATTATTAGGGTTTAATATAGAATTAACCGAGTTTGTTAACGTAAATCGCTAATTTCGATTTCAAGTTAGCAGCCTTGTTCTGGTGGATAATGTTGCGTTTAGCCAACTTGTCCAACATAGAACTTACTTTTGGCAGTGCTGCAGCAGCTGCTGCTTTATCGGTAGTTGCACGCAAGTCGCGAACAGCGTTGCGAGCGGTTTTTGCGTAGTAGTGATTACGCGCCTTGCGGGTAGCCGTTTGGCGGATACGCTTCAAAGAAGATTTGTGATTTGCCATCTTAGTTAATAGATGAAAATTGTTAGTACAAATGTGTTACCTTTGAGGAAGGTTTTCTTTGCGATTGTTAGTAGTCCATAGCAGAGTCGAACTGCTCTTTAGAGAATGAAAATCTCTCGTCCTAACCGATAGACGAATGGACCTTTGTTTGTAACAAGAGGAAGAACGCACTTTTGAATGAGTATCTTTATCTTATTAAGGAGACACCTCTCTCGTGAAAAGCGGGTGCAAAGGTACGACTTTTGTTTGGATTGTGCAAATTTTACAAAGAAAAAATGCTTTTTCGGTTGAATTATTGTGTATTTGAGCGAATTGTTGTACCTTTGCAGCGCAAATAGTGTCTGTTTTTATGGAATTTCTGCAAAAAAAAATATATTGTACCTTGTTTCTTGTATGCGTATGTGCATATACCTACGCGCAAGAGAGTGTTCGCCAACCAGATTTGCAGGTGGCGGACAATAGTTTCTTCGACCCTACTCGCAAGGAGAAAAAGCAGGAAACGTACAAATTCGGTGTGGAGTATCGTCTTGAGGCAGGCTATGTGCAATCCAACCAGCGCATAAAGAACTATTCCTATCCGGATATGTTCTTGCACGGGGCACGCATAGGGGCAACCTTTACATTTTTGTTGCCTATTCATTTTAGTCTGCAAACGGGGGTACTTTATTCTGCTACTTATGGGCGCAATGAGCAGCATTGGCGTTCTATGGACGCACCGAGTGTGCAGACCGAGTATATCCGGCATCGTGTCTTGGAGCATAGTCTCACTATTCCTGTGCGCTGTTTCTATACCATTCCGCTTTGGAAACAACTGAATATGTTTTTCTATGGCGGTCCGCAGTTGCAAATCGGTATGGCGCAAACCGACTATATGCAGTTGCACCTGAGCGAGGGCACGCTCCAATGGCTTCAAGAGAAAGGCGTACATACCGGGCAATACGACCGCTACAGCAGCGACGAACTCTACCGCACCAATATCCAGGTGGGTGTCGGTGGGGGCTTCGAATGGGATAGGTACCGTCTGCAATCGGGGTATGATTTTGGGTTGAACAACTTGGTAAAGACAAAGATAATCAACGACCAACATCTGTGGGAATGGAGTTGGTACGTTAGTTTCAGTTATAAATTCTAACTCATATACAAAGAACTTTCGTTCAGATTCGTTCGGGGTGCCGTGACGGCTGAGATTAAACCCGTTGAACCTGCACAGGTAATTCTGTAGAGGGAAAATGAAAAAAAACTACATGCTTTCGGTGTGCTGCCTGTCGGTGGCACTTGCGGTCAGCAGTGTACGTGCGTATGCTGCCGATGACACGCTAACGGTTGTGATGAACGACTTGCAGGACGTGCAAGTTGTTGCACAACGAGTTCAACAAACCACTATCAACCACGAGGTTATCTCCAACAAGAGACTCAATCGTGAGAACACGGGGCAAAACCTGCCTTATCTGCTCTCCACGGTGCCTGCGTTGCAGGTAACGAGTGATGACGGTCTGGGTGTAGGCTACACCTATTTCCGTGTGCGCGGTACCGACCACACACGTATCAACATGACTGTCAACGACGTGCCGCTCAATGACCAAGAGAGCCAAACCGTTTTCTGGGTCAACATGACGGATATGGCAGCCTCGATGTCGAGCATTGATGTGCAACGCGGTGTAGGTACTTCCACCAACGGTTCCGCCTCTTTCGGCGCAAGCCTGAATATGTACACCGGCGATGAAGATACCGTCAGCCACTACACGTTGAGTTTCAACGGCGGTATGTACAACACCTTCCGCGAGATGGCTTCGGCACACGTGGTGTTGCCCGGCAATTGGCGTGCCAACGCACGTTTCAGCAAGGTCAACTCCGATGGTTTCCTCTATCGCGCAAGTTCCGACCTCTATTCCTACTATGGCGACCTCGGTTGGTATGGCAAGCAGACGCAGGTCATCGGGCGTTTCTTCGGCGGCAAGGAAAAGACCGGTATGGGCTGGGACGGCGTTACGAAAGACGTGGCATACGGTTTGAATGGTGCTGACCGCCGCTATAATCCCGCAGGCGAATATACCGATGCCAACGGCGAGACCAAATACTACGACAATCAGACCGATAACTACGCACAACAACACGCGCAACTGTCTATCAACCATCGCTTTAACCCAAACTGGAGCCTCAACACCACGCTCCACTACACGCATGGTGGCGGTTACTATGAGCAATACAAAAAGAAGAAATTCAGTTATTGGGGATTGGATTCATATACCGACGTCAATGGCGAAAAAGTGAAGAAGGCGTATGGTATGTATCGCAAGTTGCTGGACAACCATTTCTTTGGTGCTATCATGTCCGCCAAGTATGTCTCGGAGCCTGTTGATGCCCAGTTTGGTGTGGCAGCCAACGACTATATGGGTACGCACTTCGGAACACTCAACTATATCCAAGACAGTGTCTATGGTGGTAGGCTGCCGGTTGATTATGAGTTCTATCGCAACCATGCCAACAAGGTGGACGCCAACGTATATGCCAAAGCCAACTGGCGCGTCATCAACCGTGCGCAAGAGACCCTGAGCCTCTATGCCGACCTGCAATATCGCTATGTGCGCTACTCCAGAGACGGTATGAACGACGAGGATATGATTGACCTCACTTTCACGAAAAACTACCATTTCTTCAACCCCAAAGCAGGTCTGACCTACCAAAACCACGGGCATTTGTTCTATGGTTCGTTTGCAATGGCAAACCGCGAGCCGAGCCGTAACAACTACAAAGAGAATGTCATCTTCGACGCTGCTACAGGCGAGTGGAAAGGTATGCCCAATCCGGAACGCCTCTACGACTACGAGGTGGGCTACACCTACTCGCACCCGCGTTTCAACATTGGTGCCAATCTCTATTTTATGGACTACGACAACCAACTTGTCCTCACCGGTCGTATCAACGATGTGGGTGCGCAATCCACCAAGAACGTGAAAGATTCCTACCGTATGGGTGCCGAAATTACTGCCGGCGTGAAGATTCTCGATTGGTTCCGCTGGGACGGCAACTTTGTCCTCTCGCGCAATAAAATCCTCAACTACACCGATGTCATCACCGAGTACGATGCGGACTTCAACTGGGTGGGCGAAAAGGAAATTGAACTCAAAGAAACCACTATTGCTTTCTCGCCGATGATTACCGCTATGTCGCTCTTTACCTTTGATGTGGCAGGTTTCTTGGCAACTATCCAAACCAACGTAACGAGCAAACAGTATCTCGACAATATGCAGAACGAGACCGCAGCCATCAAAGCGTACACCACCACCAATGTCAATCTGCAATACCAACTGCCGATGGACAAATGGTGCAGTCGTACCAATGTGCCGCAGATTCGTCTGCTCTGCCAACTGAACAACATCTTCAACGCCAAATACGCAAGCAACGGTGGTAGCGACTATTCCTACACCACCGACGGCACGGCTTGCTGGCCTTGGTACTATGCCCAAGCAGGTATCAACGTACACGCCGGATTTGTGATTAACTGGTAATCACATTTGGCTATCCGCCTCAAATATACCACCTGATATAAAACAGGCTGCCCGACAATTTCGGACAGCCTGTTTTTATGTCCCTTCCCATTACCAACTACGGTAGATACACGGTCGATATACGGTAGATACACGGTCGATAATACATCTTTTGCCATGCGTTTCGGCTTATAG
>USNU01000155.1 GCA_900556095.1 uncultured Bacteroidales bacterium
GTGAATTTCCAAAAAATAAATCACCATATAAATCATCCTCGATCAAAGGTATATCATATCCGGCCAGCATATCAACAACTACCCTTTTATGTTCATCAGGCATACAACTTCCCAATGGGTTATTAAAGTTGCTTATAAGCAGGCAAGCTTTAATTTGTGGTAAAACTTTTTTCAGCGCATCTGGATCAATCCCTGTTACTGGATTGGTAGGTAATTCCAATATACGTAACCCCATACTATTGGCTAATTGTAACATTCCAAAATAGACCGGACTTTCAACCGCAATAGTATCTCCTACCTTAGTAATTACAGATAAAGCTAAAGCAACCGCATTAGTAACTCCGGCAGTTGTCACTATATCATCTTCTGTCAAGTTTCCCTTCCAACTATACGTAAAACGAGCTATAGATTTACGTAATCGCATATTTCCCTGTGTTTCATCATACCGGGTTCCATTACCCGGAAGTGCCTGCATAGCTCTTATAAGTTCTTTATTAAGTTTTGCAATTGGTAATAAAATATCTTCGGGCATTCCTAATGAAAATCGAGTGATCGATTTATCTCCTATTTCTAACGAGCTGTATACGTCAGCAATCAAATCTACCACCTCTTTGCTCTCAGGCTTTACAGACGGTTGTGTTGTCGCTGGAACAGATAGGCGTATGGGTTTGTAATTGACAATATACCCTGATTTTGGGCGTGATATTATAAATCCGTCTTTTTCCAATTCATAATATGCCTGAATTGCCGTATTAAGACTTACACCATTTTCATTGCTAATAGTACGTAAAGAAGGTAGTTTCTCACCAGCTTTCCACACGCCTTTCTTAATTTGACAGGCAATAGTTCTCGCTATTTCTTGATATAGGATTTCTTTTTTCATACTTGTTAGGTGTTATCTGTATCCTGCAAATATACAAAAATCGTGTCTGTATCTGTTTTGGACTTTGAAATACTTTTACAGAATGACTTTTGTATTGCTTTGCTATTCTTAAATGGAAGAAAGGTATTCAAGTAAACAACTGAATTCAACCACCATTAATAAAAAAATCACAGTAAAACAGGTTTCAGATGATAATATCTAAAATCAATACAGAGATTGAAACCTTCTGCATAGATAGTGATTTCCGACAATCGTACCCCCTAATCGTTTTTTGGGGAAGGGGGTACGATTTGGATACTCAACCGTGTCTTTTCGTGCCCCTTTTTTGTCTTTTAAGCAAGACTGAAACAATAAAAAAAGTCCTACAATACGTTGATATTGTAGGACTTGTCTCTTTTTTGTCGCCGTTTGGCTTTGTTCTTATGTGATCCGCCTGGGGTTCGAACCCAGGACCCCATCCTTAAAAGGGATGTGCTCTACCTGCTGAGCTACTGATTCAGGCTTTTTCTCAAAAGCGGGTGCAAAGGTACTGCTTTTTTTTGAACCGTGCAAATAATTGGTGCATTATTTTTGCTTTTAACAGAAAAATAGTACAATATGAACATAAATAAGACTTATTCACGTCGAAAAACGACGCAAACAAAGGTAGGAAACATCTATATAGGCAGCGATTCGCCTATTCGTATTCAGACTATGGCGAACACCTCGACCAATGACATAGAAGGGAGTGTGGCACAAGCGCAACGCTGTATCGCTGCGGGGGCGGAACTGGTCCGTTTCACTACGCAAGGGCTGCGAGAGGTGGAGTCGCTCAAAGAGATTCATGAGAAACTCAACTCCCCCGCCCCCCTCAAAGAGGGGGTACCGGCAGTACATCCGTCAAGCCCCTCCTTTGGAGGGGTTGGGGAGGTCGGAGTGCCCCTTGTCGCCGATGTGCATTTTCAAGCCGATGTGGCGGATGCAGCGGCACAGGTAGTGGAAAAAGTGCGCATCAACCCCGGTAACTATATTGACCCCGCACGCAAATTCAAACATATTGACTATACCGAAGAGGAATACCAAGCCGAACTCGGGCGGTTGCGGGAGCGTTTCACACGCCTGCTTAATATCTGCAAAACGCATCATACTGCCATTCGCTTAGGTGTAAACCACGGCAGTCTGAGCGACCGTATCATGTCGCGCTATGGGGACACCCCCGCCGGAATGGTAGAGAGCGTGATGGAGTTTCTGCGTGTGGCGGTAAGCGAACAATTTATGAACATCGTCATCTCCGTCAAAGCGAGCAACACGCGTATTATGGTGGAGACGGTGCGCCTGCTGGTAGGGCAGATGGACAAAGAGGGGATGGCTTTTCCGTTGCACTTGGGTGTTACGGAAGCGGGCGAAGGCGAGGACGGACGGATCAAGTCGGCAGTGGGTATCGGCGCCCTGCTGGCAGACGGTATCGGCGACACGGTGCGGGTGAGCCTAAGCGAAGCCCCCGAAAACGAGATACCCGTAGCACGTGCACTGGTGGACTATTTCGTCAGTCCGCAAAGTATCCGCTATACGGACAACACGCGGATTGCAGAAGAAGACAACACTATTTATTATTCTAACGACGATACCGATTGGGGGCTATTCCAGTTGCACGCCGCTGCAGAGTGCGGACGGCTGCTATGGGAATACAATGCAACCAATATAGTGCTGAGCAACCCGCATTTTGGCGCAAACCGGTTGGAGCGGCTAAGCAAAGATATATTGCAAGCCGCGCGTGTACGTATTTATAAGACGGAATATATCTCCTGCCCCGGATGTGGGCGCACGCTGTTTGACCTTGAGAAAACGATTGCGGAAGTGAAAGCCGCCACGGCAGAATTCACAGGACTGAAGATAGGCATAATGGGGTGTATTGTAAACGGTCCCGGCGAGATGGCAGATGCGGACTACGGCTATGTAGGTGCCGGACGCGGGCGCATCAGCCTCTATCGCGGCAAAGAGTGCGTGCTAAAGAATATCCCGCAAGAAGAGGCTGTAGAAGCGTTGCTTGAACTGATTCGTAATTCGTAACTATATACAACGAAATGCGACCAATATACATATTTTATTGCATATATCGCATAAAAGCAGTACTTTTGTAGGGATTTTGATTGATATACTAAACCGCTATTTTATAATTAAACATATACTAATATGAAGAACATTTTCTCTTTATTGATGGCACTTACGATATTGGCAGGTGCCAATGCAGGGGAACGGCTGACCCTTTCTCGCAAACCGTTTTTTACAAAAGCCCCTATTGCCGTGGTTGCAGACAAGGCTCCGGCTCAACTTGCCGGCACAACCATTGATATTGTATGCGATTCGGTCCATATCTATGATATGAGCAATGTCGTTGGCACTCCTATTACGCAAATCACAAGCGCAAACGACAACTATGACATCTCCATTATAATTGCAGAGGTAGTCGAGTATTTCGGCACATACGATGCCAATGTGGGCATTACACCCAAAGACGGAACGCAAATGCAGGTAAACGGGAAAGTTACACTGACTAATGCAGGTGGCGGAAAAGCCATTGTAACCTCAACCGTTACTGCCGAAGACGGGAATACCTATAACATTCGTTTACAACCGAAAACCACCGTTGTCCCCGAATGCAAAGATACGGTTACGATTAATATCCCGAAAGCCATCTTTACCAACAAATTGCAAAACGAAGACGCGTTTATGATTCAAGGCAAAACGACTGATTTGATGTACGCTGCAAGTTTCCAACCGACCAATGTAGGAGGGAAAGTGGCAGGTACATACACGACAGACCAGTTGGATGACCGCTATTCGTTTGTAGTGTACGATCCATGGACTGCTACTGACAATGATTTTGTAGAGTTCTTGGACGGAACGGTTAAAATCACGGTTGTCGGCAAGGAGATTACTGTAGTCGCAGGGATGGTCGGCACGGATGCCGTTTACTATAAGATTACAATGACGGCGGAATACGACGATGTAGTACGCCTGACGGCTGATGCGCAGACAGGCAGTGTGGATCGCACCTATACGGTGGGCATAGACAATGTAACGGTAGATACCGATTATGCTTCGCAAGGAGTTATTTATGTGGACGCTATATCTGCCGACGGCACAGATTATACCACTATCGGTTTTATTTGCGGCAACACGGATAAAGACATAGTTATCCCTGCAGGTGAATATCCTGTCAACTACACCAATGCGACCGGAAGCGTAATGGCTTCTACCGGAATAAATAACAACAACAAAGTATATCCTTCCTATTATAGCACCGTTTCCAATGGAACGTTGGTGGACCCCATCTATTTTATGGTATCGGGTAAGGCGGTTGTGGAGAACAACAATGGCGAACTGAAAATCACGGTGGATGCGGTCAACTCGTACGACAGACCTATCCATGTGGTTATCAATGCGGGGCTGCAAACGGCTATCGAGCATGTCAATGCAGATGCCGCAGAGGTTAGCAAATACATACGGAACGGACAGATG
>USNU01000156.1 GCA_900556095.1 uncultured Bacteroidales bacterium
TACCCTTATCGCTATCTCGCTCACGCCTATGTTGGCAAGCAAGTTGCTCAAACCGCGCAAAGTGCATGTGGACACAAACGGTACGCTGATTGATGATGAGAAGAACAAAAAATCGTGGTACGACCGCACCGTGGTGCGTGGTTTGGACTGGATTGACGAGAAGTATTCCAAGGGATTAGGCTGGTGCTTGAACCACAAGTGGGTTACCTTTGGCGTTCTGCTGGGCTTGTTCGTACTCTCTCTGATTCCGGCCATCACGGGAAAGATTGGTACCGACTTTATGCAACAGCAAGATAACGGACGTATGTCGGTTTCCATCAAGTTGCAACGTGGTACACGTATCGAGGAGACCCTGAAGACTGCCCGTGCGTTGGAAGCACGTTTCACCGAGTTGGTACCTGAGATTCAGTTGATTAGTACATCTGCCGGTAGCAATGACGACGGTGGTATGTCGGCATTGTTTACTTCCACGATGAACAACACGATATCGATGACCATCCGCTGCAGCAAGAAATATGAGCGTAATCGTAGCATATTTGATATTGCGGAGGTGATTCGTCAGGAGATTGCACGCTATCCAGAAATCACTGATTATCAAGTAAGTACTGGTGGCGGTATGGGTGGTGGTGCGAACTCCAACTCTGTAGATGTGGAGATTTACGGGTACGATTTCGACCAGACTTCGCTCTTGGCAGAGCAGATTCAAGCCAAGTGTAACCACGAGGTGAAAGGTGCCCGCGATGCTACTATCTCGCGTGATGACGAGCGTCCGGAAATCAAGGTGGTGGTGGATAAAGAGAAAGCCAGCCGTCTGGGACTCACCCCTGCCACTATCTCGGCTTATCTGCGCAACCGTATCAACGGTATGGCGTGCGGATACCTCAAGGAGGACGGTTCGGAGTACGACATCCTTTGCCGTCTGCAGGAATCCGACCGCAACACGATTCAGAAAATCGAAGACCTGACCATTCCTACACCGGCAGGCAAGCAGGTAAAACTATCGGAGGTATGCTCTATCGGCGAATACTGGACACCGCCTACCATCGAGCGTAAAACGCGTCAGCGTATCGTTACCGTGTCTATCACGCCATACAACATTCCGTTGGGCGAGTTGGCAAGCAATATCCAAACACAAGTGATTGACCAACTGGATATTCCGCAAGGTGTAACTATCCGCTTGGCAGGTGATTACGAAGACCAACAGGAGACTTTCGGGAAGATGGGATTGCTCGCAGCACTGATTATCCTCCTCGTCTATATCGTGATGGCTTCGCAGTTCGAATCGTTCATCAAGCCGTTTGTTATTATGTTCACCATTCCTTTCGCTCTCTCGGGTGTGATTATGGCATTGTGGATGACAGGACGTAGTTTGGATATGATTGGTGCTCTGGGTCTGATTATGTTGGTGGGTATCGTGGTGAAGAACGGTATTGTACTGATAGACTATATCGACCTGTTGCGTGAGCGTGGAATAGAATTGAACAAGGCTATCGTGATGGCAGGCAAAAGCCGTATGCGGCCTGTGCTGATGACCGCTTTCACCACTATCCTCGGTATGGTGCCTATGGCAATGTCGAGCGGCGAAGGTAGCGAGATGTGGCAACCTATGGGTGTGGTAGTTATCGGTGGTTTGTTGGTATCTACGTTGCTGACTTTCTTCATGGTTCCGACCCTCTACGCAGCAGTGAGCCGCCACGGAGAAAGAGACAAAGTGAGTCGTCTGCGCAAGAACTTTATCTTTATGAATATCAAGGTAAAGAAGGAGCAAGCACCTGTTTTGGAGAACACAAAAGCCACCGTATTCCCCGAAACCACTCCCACCGATATGAACAAATAACTCATAATTCTTAATTCATAATTCTTAATTCATAATTCTTAATTCATAATTAGAATGAAGTCTGTAATGATTATATTCAATCAAGCCAACACCGAGCGTGTTGAGTATATGCTTGATATATTGGAGATACGCGGTTTCACATTCTTCGAGCAAGTGCAAGGTCGTGGTTCGCACGACGGCGACCCTCGCCGGGGGACACACGCTTGGCCGGAGATGAACTCCTGCGTCATCACCATAGTGGAAGACGATAAGGTCCCCTCGCTCCTCGAGGCTGTCGAGAAACTGGATATGCGTAACAAAGAAGTGGGTGTCCGTGCTTTCGTGTGGAACATCGAAGCCACCGTATAATACCGCTGTGTAGAAATATCTATCTGAATATCCCGAAGAGGCTGTCTGACAAATATAGTCCGGCAGCCTCTTTTTTTGTTGTAATCCTCTGATTGCGAAGCAGTTGGTTCATCAGCCTGACAAACAGGCGAAAAAACGTATGTATAACTACTTGAAATACAAGTAAAAACCGCCCAATCACATACGAATCACATACAAATCACATACAAACATCATAGACCTGACGGCATAAGGGTACAGAGACTCCTTTTTACGCAACAAACAATGCTATATATGACAGATTATCAGTATATTATATGACATTTTGGCGCAATAATCGGACAAAATGGCATATCGCAGATATTGGCACAAAAGTTGAAGTATATAGGGCAAATGCTTGTGATAAGAGAAGCAAAAGGGGGTATAAGCCCGCGAGTTGCTTACCACCGCAGACACTAAACAATAACTATTAAATTTTACTACTATGCTACCATCAAGAAGAAATGACCAGAATTGGTTACCGAGTATGTTCAATGACTTTTTCAGTGAGGAATGGCCTCTAATGCACAATACCAATGCTGCAACTCCTGCAATCAACGTGCTGGAAGACGAGAAAGGTTACCACGTAGAAGTAGCGGCTCCGGGTATGACGAAAGACGATTTCTCCATTCACGTAAACGACCAAGACGAGTTGGTTATACTCGTGGAGAAGAAAGAGGAGAAAAACGACAAGGACTGCAACTGCGAGAAGAAAGAGGAGAAAAAGTGCAACTGCAAGTATCTGCGGCACGAGTTTTCCTATAGTCGTTTCGAGCAATCACTATTGCTGCCTGACAATGTGAACAAAGACGAGATTTCGGCAAAGGTAAACGACGGAATTCTGCGTATTGAGTTGCCTAAATTGGATCCGACCGTAAAGAAGAATCCGAGCCGTATCATAGATATCCAATGATAGGGACTAATCAACACTAACTATGAAGAGGAAGCGGGGGAGCAAAAATCTCCCGCTTTTTTTGTGTCAAAAAAGCAAAATATCAGGTTTTTGGCAAATAATTTGTAAGAATCAAAAAAAAGCAGTACCTTTGCGGTCCACTATGGCGTGCAGCCATACATATATAACACAGAAATTAAATTGATTAACTACTATGTATATTTTTCTTACAATCCTTATCGTTATTGCAGCCATATTGCTGACTTTGTTGGTACTTGTGCAGAACAGCAAGGGTGGCGGATTGGCAAACAGTTTCGCAGGGGGAAACCAAGTGATGGGTGCCCCGAAGACGGCTGATTTCTTAGAGAAAGCCAGTTGGACACTTATCGCAATCATCGTGGTATTGAGCATTGCGGCAGTAGGTTTCAGCAAGGGCAAACAGCACCATGACAACGCAGACGAGAGCCAAATCACGAAACAAGTGGAAGAGGCTGCCGACGCAATGCAACAGGCTGCTGCTCCCGCTTCTGCTGATTTCAACACGGAAAGCAACGCAACAGACGAACCTGCAGAGTAAGTTCTGACTTACGCAAAAAATAACAAGGGCTGCCTACCATTTTGTAAGCAGCCCCTTGTTTTATTGTATCACCACTTGTTCTATAGGTTGTTTCTTTTCTCTATCCAACGCCGCCTTTTGGTACTTCACTGTGCGGAAATTGATTCTATTGAGGTCTATACACCGGATAGTGGCATTGTACATTGTGCGGTAATAGATACGTCTGCCCTGCAGGTCGCACGCAATCGTCCACTGGGTGGCACTCGGTATATCCGCCACCGTCTGCCCCTCGGCAAACTGCACACCGACAGGGATATCAAAATTGTTGAGGATATGGAAAGCCTCCGTTACCGTCTCTTCCGCAGAAGCCAATTTGGGTGCCGAAGCCTGGAAGAAAGCTGCGCGCACAAAGCGTGACGGGGGCGTCATATCGCCGGGAATACCGTGCAGTCCTCCTCCGCCACCGAAGGCAGTAAGCGTCAAATCGCCCACCCTGCGTGTGTTGATAGTGCCGGTGGAGAGATTGATGTAATTGTTCAAGTTGGTCAGATGCCACTCAAATCCGGGCGCATTGGTCAGCACACCCAGCGTATTCTCATAGAAGTGCGCCTGTCCGTCTGTTATCTCTATCACCATCTGCCGCCCGCCCGGCTCTGTAACCCGCCAATGGACAGTAGAACTACGGGGGTCTATTCCCACCACGTGTA
>USNU01000157.1 GCA_900556095.1 uncultured Bacteroidales bacterium
GTTTACGTCTCCTTATTACTATTTGCAGCAAAACGATGTGATATATGTTTCGCCCAACAAAGTGCGTGCTATAAGCAGTCAAAATATAGGGTTGTGGCTGAGTATGGTAAGTACTGTTGCGAGTGCCGCAACGGTGATTGTTACCGTGGTGAATGCGACTAACAATAGCAAAACAAGTACAACTAACAGCGGACACTAATTGAGGATTGGAATTATGGCACAGGAAATAAATAATAATGAAATAGATATTCGTAAGATTTGCCGCGATGTACTGGCACATTGGTGGTGGTTTGTAGTCGGGGTGGTGCTCTGTTGCGGCTTGGGTGTACTTTATATGGTAGGTACAACCCCCAGACTGACTACGCAAGGAGCGATTATGCTGCGGCAAAAAGGCGATGAGAGTCTGACAGGGCAGTTGGAATCTCTCAGTATGTTGGGGTTGGGCAATAATGGTGCGGCAAGCGATGAGGTGGTGGTACTTCGGTCGCGCGATCTGATGCACCAGGCTCTGGACGCATTAGACCTCTGGAATACCTATTATGTGAAGGACGGAATGCGTTGGATTGGCGAGTATCCCGCCCATACATTTACCGTAGAACCGGTGGAAATAACCGAAAAGGCACGCAAGCGCGGCAGTTATAAGGTAACTGTCAAAGTATTAGGTAACGGATATAAGATTAAGGTAAAACAGGGGAAATTACATCGTTCAACCACCAAAGTGGCCGACTTGAAAGAGCCGATAGAGACTTGCGTGGGTACGTTGCGTATTACGCAAAACAGACCTATACAAGAGGATAGAACAGAGTATCGCACCGTGTGTACCCCAAACCCTGCCGTTGTGGACCAGTATCGGGCGGCTGTGAATATTGCTTTGGAGAAAAAAGAATCGAATATCATCAATCTGACCACTACATCGGATATTCCGGGGCGTGATGTGGCATTGCTCAATAAACTGATAGAGCAGTACAACCTCAATACCATAGTGGACAAGAATATTATTGCCACTAACACGGCGGCGTTTATTGAGGAGCGGCTATCAATCACGTGAACTGAGCGATGCGGAGGACGCTGTGGCTGCATATAAGACGAAAAATAACCTGACCGACCTGTCGGAAGAAGCAAAGATATTCCTGCAAGCCAATAGCGATGAACAGAAGGAATTGGCGGATGTGGAGACGCAACTCAATCTGGTGAACTATATTGAGGATTTCCTGAAAGACGATGCTAAGCGTTTCAGTCTTATTCCCGCCAATATAGGTATTACTGATGCTTCGCTGACCTCTTTTATCGGGGAATATAACACGCTCTTGCTCCAGCGTATGCGCGTGCTGCGTACGGCTACCGAAAACAACCCCGTAGTGGAGCAACTCAATGAACAGTTGCTCTCTATGCGTCAGAATATCGTGGCTAGTATTGCATCGGTGCGTGAGAGTCTGACCATTACCCGTGATGGTTTGCGTCAACGGGATAGTCGGTTTAATGCCCGTATAAAGTCGGTACCGAACCAAGAACGGCAATATGTGCAAATCAAACGTCAGCAGGAACTCAAAGAGGAGATTTATCTCTTCCTCTACCAGAAACGCGAGGAAAATGCTCTGATGCTTGCTGCTACGGCAACGCCTGCTAAAATAGTGGATATACCTAAGGTAGACACGGATAGCGGGCAACCGAAGAGGAAAATAGTGTTGTTGCTATGTATTATTCTCGGCTTGGGTATTCCTGCAGGTATATTATATATATGGAGTATGTTTAATGACAAAATCGGTGATGCCAAAGAGTATGAGAGCCTGGTACATACTGCTTTCGCAGGGCAGATAGTGGAGAACTCTCGCGGAAAACATATTGCCATCAACGAGGGTGAATCAACCGTCTCTGCGGAACTGTTCCGTTTGTTGCGTACCAATCTGCGTTTTATCTTGCCTGCCGGCGTGCAACATCCCGTGATATTGGTAACCTCGTGTATCAACGGCGAAGGAAAATCGTATATAGCCACGAATATTGCTTTATCGTTGGCATTGCTTAATAAGAAGGTGGTGCTTGTGGGCTTGGATATACGTAAGCCGATGTTGGCCAAATACTTCGAATTGAGCAATAAGGGGTGTCTGACCAGTTATCTGGCGGATGACTCATTTGCCATAGACGATACCATACAGTCATCGCCGGCACATAAGAATTTGGATATTATACCCGCCGGAGTGATACCGCCCAATCCTGCTGAATTGCTGCAGACGGAGCGTCTGGATATGCTCTTTGCCGAGTTGCGCAAGCGATACGATTATATCATTGTGGATACGGCACCGGTGGCAATGGTAAGCGATACGTTCCTGCTTGACCGCATATCGGATATGACGCTGTTTGTCAGTCGCGCTAATTATACACCGCGCGAAATGATTGATTTTATCAACCAAATCACCGAACAAAAGCGACTGAAACACATTGCCTGTGTATTCAATGGTGTAAAGAATGCCAAAGCGGGTTACGGCTATGGTTACGGTTATGGTTATGGTAACACCAAGAAATAATTCTAACAGATCGCGGTCTGTTTTCTAACTTCTAACAGCGCAGTGGCCTAACTTCTAACAGTGTAGCGGTCTAACTTCTGACAGCGTAGCGGTCTTATAAAAATGATAGTTTGTGTAGCGGAAAAGCCCTCTGTGGGGCAGTATATTGCAAAGGTGCTGGGCGCAACTCAACGCCGTGATGGCTATTTCGAGGGAAACGGCTATTGCGTTACATGGACTTTCGGACACTTGTGCGCCCTGCTTGACCCGCAGGAATATACCGAGCAGTGGAAGAACTGGAACCTGAGTTCGCTGCCGATGATTCCTCCGCGCTTCAGCATCAAGGTGAATGGCGACGAGGGGGTGCATAAGCAATTCAATGTCATCAAATCGCTTATTGCGCAAGCCGACGAGGTTATCAACTGTGGTGATGCCGGGCAGGAGGGGGAACTGATTCAACGCTGGGTGTATCAGAAGGCAGGGTGTAAGATTCCTGTTAAACGCCTGTGGGTCAGTTCGTTAACCGAAGAAGCCATCGCCGAAGGTTTCCGAAAACTAAAAGACCAATCGGAATATCAACACCTGTACGAAGCAGGGTTGATGCGTGCTATCGGGGACTGGCTCCTCGGTATGAATGCTACGCGCGCGTACACTATACGATACGCGCGAGGCGTGGGGAAGGACAGACAAGTGCTGTCTATAGGACGTGTGCAGACGCCTACACTGGCATTGGTGGTACGACGCCAAGCCGAGATAGAGAACTTTGTGCCGAAGACCTATTGGGAACTGAAAACCGTCTATCGCAACACACTTTTCTCCGCGCAACTGCCCGCCGAAGAAGACGAGTATGCCATCAATACGCAGGAACAAGGGCAGGCGTTGGTGGATTCTATAAAAGATAACCCGCTGACTATCACGTCGGTAGAAAAAAAGAAAGGCGTTGAGTCTGCACCGAAATTGTTCGACCTGACCGGTCTGCAAGTGGAGTGCAACAAGAAGTATTCGTTTTCCGCCGACCAGACACTCAAAATCATTCAGTCGCTTTACGAAAAACGTATCACCACCTACCCGCGTGTAGATACCACCTATCTGAGCGACGACATCTATCCCAAGATACCTGCCACGCTGAACGGAATTAAAGATTTCTACCCCCAAGCCGCCCCTCTTATCGGACTGAAAGCCGACGGAAAGAAGGGAGCAGGGGCGTTGCCGAAGTCGAAGAAAGTATTTGATAATAAGAAAGTTACCGACCACCATGCTATTATCCCGACAGGGCAACGCCCGGATGCGCTGACTGCCGACGAACGCAAGGTGTTCGACCTTGTTGCACTGCGTTTTATCGGGGTGTTCTACCCCGATTGCGAGGTGAGCAACACGACAGTGCTGGGCGAAGTGGTACGCACCGGCATTGATGAGAAAGACGAACTGAAGACGGTGGTTTTTAAGGCGATGGGCAGACAGATACTCAAACCCGGATGGCGCGAGATTTATCAGAAAGACTCGGATGCTACCGATTCTGCCAAAGAGGGCGAGGGCAACACGGACAACGAGACAGAAGACAAGACCCTGCCTGCTTTCGTAAAAGGTGAAGCGGGGGAGCATATTCCCCAACTGCAAGAAAAAACGACTACACCGCCCAAGTATTACACCGAGGCTACACTCCTGCGGGCGATGGAAACGGCGGGAAAGACGGTGGACAACGAGGAGTTGCGCGAGGCAATGAAAGAGAACGGACTTCAGTAAAATTATGCAGCCATACTTGTAAATGTCTGAAAAATTATATGGCAGAAAGC
>USNU01000158.1 GCA_900556095.1 uncultured Bacteroidales bacterium
CCAATCCGTCAAGGGCTTTCAGGTAGCCGATATGTGTCGCCGAAGTGGTGGCGATACGTTGCAGAGGCACTTGCAGACGCATTCCGTCGGCAGGCACTTCCGCCGTGGAATCTGCCACCAAATAATACCGTCCCAGCAACTCTCCTTTTTGCCAAGGATTATACACTTCCGCTTTTTGCATACCCAATGTGTCGGCGATACGGAAATATAAAGGCTGTTCATCTGCCTGATAATCAGTTCGTTGGCTGCAAGAATAGAGCCACAATCCGCATAAAGCCACAAGCACAAACACAAGTTTTTTCATCGGGTTAGTTTTCTTGTTGATTTTGAATATCGTGATTGATTCCCTCAATATAATTGACCAATTCTTCGCCGCCTAATCCGCTTTCTGCGCTGGTAACGAATATCGGCGGCAGTTCCACCCATGTCTCCAACATCTTGGTTTTATAGGTTTCCACGTTCTCACGCAGGCGCACTTTGCCCAATTTGTCGCCTTTGGTGAACACTATCGCGAACGGCACCTCATTTTCGCCGAGCCATTCCATAAACTCCATGTCTATTTTTTGTGGTTCGTGGCGGCAATCGATCAGCACAAAGAGACTGCAAAGCGACTCGCGCAGCAGGCAATAACGCTCAATCATCTGTTTGAGTTTGGCGCGTTGTTGTTGTCCAGCCTGCGCATATCCATAGCCCGGCAGGTCCACCAAATGCCAACTGTCGTCGATAAGGAAGTGGTTGATTAACAGCGTTTTGCCGGGTTTCTGACTGGTCTTTGCCAATTTCGGACTATGGGTCAGCATATTGATTAGACTCGACTTACCCACATTGGAACGCCCGATAAACGCATACTCTGGCAGGTTGCTTTTGGGGCAATCCGCCACGTCGGGACTTGATATGACAAATTTTGCATTATGTATCATTGTAGTGTTTTTTTTGTTAATAATTAGCGTCCATTCGATATAGGATATGTGCAGAAAAAATGAATGGAAATGATATGTTCAAAGAAAATTAACGTTCCTTTGTGTTCCCCCGTTGGGTATGTCTTGTCCATACAATAAATCCCGCAAGGCACGCTATCGTAATCATTCCCGCTGCGCAGTAGCCCGCCCAACGCCATTCCATAGGCAGGTGGAATCCTTCCGGCGCGATGAGTATATAACTCGACGATACCATCGTCATAAAAAGTGCAGGGACAAGCGAGATGATGTATCCGAAGTGTGTGTGGCAAGCCTTGTAGAGGAAGACCGTTCCCGCCCAGAGAGTGAATACGGCAAGCGTCTGATTGGTCCACGCGAAGTATCGCCAGACGATGTTGAAATCAACAAATACCATACCGAACACGCAGAGGAACAGCGGGATAGCGATTATCAGCCGCTTGCCAATACGTCGTTGGTCGAGACGGAGGAAATCGGCGACGATGAGTCGTGCGGAGCGCAAGGCAGTATCGCCGGAAGTGATAGGTGCAGCGATGACGCCTACTATCGCCAAGATACCTCCGATAGCGCCGAGCCAAGAACGTGAGACTCTATCGACCACCAGAGCGGCGATGTTTTCCCCCGGGTGTTGCGCGGCAAAAGCCTGCAAGCCGTCGATACCATAGAGGCCCTTTTCGGGGTCGGCAAAGAATGTCCCCGCGGCGGCCGCCCAAATCAACGCCAAGATACCTTCAGCCACCATTGCACCGTAGAATATCCAACGTCCTTGCCTCTCGTTGGTTACGCAACGCGCCATCAGAGGGGACTGCGTTCCATGAAATCCGGAGATGGCTCCGCAGGCGATACTCACAAACATCATCGGGAACAAGGGGAGTCCGTTGGTCTGTCGGTTGTGCAGTCCGTCGGTCAGTTCGGGCATCTCTCCGCCGTGCCAACCGAGCATTACCACCATTATCCCCAAGCCCATAAACAGCAGCACGCCGCCAAAGATGGGGTAGAAACGCCCGATAAGTTTATCGACGGGCAGGATGGTAGCAAAGACATAGTAAGCAAAAATAATGAGTACCCAGACGATGGGTATGGCGTGGGCTTGGAAAGACATAGAGGGCAATCCGCACAAACCTTGCAAGAGAGTGGCCGGACCGGATAAGAATGTGGTTGTCAGCAGGATAAGCAGTACAAGCGACAGCACGCGCATAAAGAGTTTCACTCCGTTTCCTAATTCATCGCCGATGATGTCTGGCAGCGAAGCACCGCCTTTGCGTATCGAGAGCATACCCGACAGATAGTCGTGTACACCGCCGGCGAATATCGTTCCGAACACTATCCAGAGGAATGCCGCAGGCCCGAAGAATATACCCATTATCGCGCCGAATATCGGACCCAATCCGGCGATGTTGAGAAACTGAATCAGGAATATCCGCCACGGTTTCATCGGTACATAGTCCACGCCGTCGGTCTTTGTCAGCGCGGGGGTCTGCGCTTTTTCATCGATACCAAACACGCGTTCCACGAAAGTGCCGTAGAGCAAGAATCCGACCACAAGGGCTACCAGACAGAGTATAAACGTAATCATTTTCCGTGGTATAATAAAACACAGCCGCAAAGTTACGCAAATTTTCGGGATTGCGCAAACTAAAATGCAACAGAGCAAGATTTGTATATGTCGCAAAAAAGCAGTACATTTGCAGAGAATTAAGGTATAAAAAAAGAAGAAATGTCCCGTATTGCTACGATAGGTTTTTTTGACGGTGTCCATCTTGGGCATCGTTATGTGTTTGATTGTCTGCTTACTAAAGCCCAAGAACTGCGATTAGAGCCATTGATTGTAACGTTCCGGCAACACCCTCGCGAAGTGTTGCAAAACGGGTATGTGCCGGAATTGCTGACTACACCGGAGGAGCGAAAAAGGCTGCTGGAGAGTTACTCGGAGACGCTGATACTGGATTTTAGGGATATATATATGCTCACCGCCGAGCAGTTTATGGTCTATTTGCGCGAGAGATATGCTGTTGTTGGGATACTGATGGGTTATGACCACCGTTTCGGGAGTGACCGGCTGTGCGCATATCGCGATTATGCAGCAGCGGGTAAAGCAGCAGGCATAGAGATATACCAATTACCGCAATATATGCCGCAAACGGCATCAGCAGGGGACGGACTGCCGCAGCACGTCAGTTCGACGGAGATACGCAGCCTGCTGCAAGGTGGCAAAGCGTCAGAAGCCAATGAGTTATTAGGGTATCCCTATACGCTGACAGGAGAGGTGGTGCACGGCAACGGGATAGGACGGGAGTTGGGTTTTCCGACGGCCAATATACGGTTGCAGGAGGGGTATAAGTTAGTGCCCAAAGAGGGTGTATATAAAGCAGAGGCTCATATATACGGTAGGTGGCACAAGGCAGTATTAAACATAGGTACCAACCCGACCATCGGCAACCCCGTACAGACTATTGAAGTGCATATACCTGATTATCAAGGAGATTTATACGGACAAGAGATACAAGTTCGGGTATTAAGCCGACTGCGTGATGAACAACGGTTTGCGGACAAGGCTGCCTTGACCGCACAGATACAGCGCGACATAGCCGCCTGTAAGTAACTATTCCTGCCGCTTGAGGCTGGCGGCGTGTATGTCGCGGAATATGCTTTCCACCAAAGTACGGGGTAGTTGATTTTGCTCCGCCCACTCTATGCGTTTATCCAGAATCTCATTGAAACGACTTTGTTGCAACGGCGGGATGTCATATCTTTTTTTCCACTGCCCTATCCTCTCACTGACTTTCATGCGCATGGCAATACAATCCCACAAGCGATCGTCAATCTCGTCAATCTCCGCACGAAGCCAAGATAGTTCTGTTTGCTCCGTAGAGCCATAAGGCAGCGGATAGGTATCCATTATGGTTTTCAGCCTCAGCGGCGTAATCTGCTGTGGTGCGTCGGAGAGTGCATCTTGTGGGGCAAGGTGTGTTTCAATCATTGCGCCGTCGAACGCCAAATCCCGTGCGTAGTGCATCAGCGGCATTATTTTGGCGGCAGAACCTCCCAGATGGCTCGGGTCCAAGAGCAAAGGTATATCAGGGCGTGTCAGCCTGAACGTATGTGCCATAGCCCAACAAGGACGATGTGCACAGCCTCGATGTATCGCCATCGCGGGGACCCCCGTGCGCTCAATGCGCTCTATATCTCCCAACCACAATTGTACATCCTCATTCACGGGGTTTTTGACAAAGACTCCGCGCAGAGTGTCTCTTTGTGGCAGACGTGCAATAGTGTCCGCCAACTGCTGTACCAGGATGGGATTGGCAGGGGTGCGTGCGCCGAGCCAGAGATAGTCG